>NZ_JAZGVT010000059.1:0-77537 GCF_036440755.1 Methylobacter sp. Wu8
TGATCAAGGCTGAAAAAACGTCTAAAGTCGGTATCAAGATCAAACGGTTAAAGGCCGGATGGGACAATGATTATTTACTTCGTATCATCGGAATAATTTAAGCGCGATTGCCCTGCTTATCCTGCTAAGGATTGAAATAATCGGCCTGGAATTTTTTCGTAGCTCAGGAAATTGTCCGCCAAGCCGGTCTATGTGCCTGAATCAACATCCCGGTATTCAGACATGTTGATAGCCATAATGCCGCCGTAACCCAAATTAGACAGGCCCAAATACAAGAAGAGCCAGCCGTAATCTTCATCTATGGGGATCTGGTTGACTTGGCCGTAGAATTCAATTGACCCCGTAAGCAGCAACCAAAACACGCCTACCGGGACTAAGGCGCGGTAGTTCCGGCTGAAGCTGCAAAAGCAGTACGCGCCAAATTGGCTGAGCGTTAAATAAATCAGCATTAAACGCAGGTTGCCGGCCAATGGCCCGTAAAGTTCGCTGTTGTTGTCGAAAAACAATGAACTGCCGGCGGCGGAAACAAGGCTGGCAACCAGCAGAAAAATAACGGCGACATTAAAATTAACGGCCAGCACCGTGCTCAGTACTTGCAGTTTTTTTGGATTAAAAAATTTGGCGATCATAATCATCTCCAGGGAAAAAAAGATGCCCTCCACAAATACAGAGTTTGAAGGGCATATAGAGGAGGATAGGTGAGCCGGGGGCGAGTCCGGCCTGATTCGGTTTGATTCAGGAAGCCGCGAGCCGCGAGTCTTCCGGGGTTTTACTGCCGCCGTCACCCAGCGCAATCTCGCTGACCAAGGGTTCATCGGCATCTTCAACCGGCTCGGGTGGAGCAATCATCCGCCCTTGCATCAACTCGTCGATCTGGTACTTGTCCAGCGTCTCCCAATCCAGCAGCGCATGCGCCATGTTGTGCAGAATATCGATATGGTCTTTCAGGATTTGCTCGGCGCGTTGATAGTTGGTATCGATAACATGACGGATTTCCTCGTCGATGACTTGCGCCATCTTCTCGGACATCGGCTTGGCTTGCGGCCCCATGTAGCCGCCCTCGCTATCGCCGTAATCCATAGGGCCGAGGCGATCCGACAAGCCCCATTTGGTGACCATGTTGCGCGCCAATTGCGTGGCGCGTTCAATGTCGTTGGACGCGCCGGTGGTGACTTTGTTTTTGCCGTAAATCAACGCTTCCGCAACCCTGCCGCCAAACAGGCTGGAGATTTGGCCTTCCAGCTTGTCCTTGCCGGCGCTGTATTGGTCGCGTTCCGGCAGGAACATAGTGATGCCCAATGCGCCGCCGCGAGGCATGATGCTGACTTTGTAAACCGGGTCGTGGTCGGGTACGATCCGGCCGACTATCGCATGACCGGCCTCGTGATAAGCGGTCATCAACAGGTCGTCCCGGCTCATCACCATCGTGCGTTTTTCCGCGCCCATGATCATCTTGTCGCGGGCCTTGTCGAGGTCGTTCATCGTGACCACGCGCTGATTGCTACGGGCTGCAAACAAAGCACCCTCGTTAATCAGGTTGGCGAGTTCGGCTCCCGAAAAACCCGGAGTGCCGCGCGCCAGGTCGTTGATGTTGACGTCATCGGCCAGCGGCACCTTGTCGGCATGGACTTTGAGGATTTGCTCGCGGCCCTTGATGTCGGGCAAGCCGACCTGCACCTGGCGGTCGAAGCGGCCCGGCCGCAGCAAGGCTTTGTCTAGCACATCGGCGCGGTTGGTCGCGGCGATCACGATAATGCCTTCGTTGCCGTCAAAACCGTCCATTTCGACCAGCAGCTGGTTCAGGGTTTGTTCGCGCTCGTCATTGCCGCCGCCCATGCCGCCGTTGCCGCGATGCCGACCCACCGCATCGATTTCGTCGATAAAGATAATGCACGGCGCACGTTTTTTGGCTTCCGCGAACATATCCCGCACCCTTGACGCGCCGACACCGACAAACATTTCGACAAAATCGGAACCCGAGATCGAGAAGAACGGCACCCCGGCTTCACCGGCGATTGCTCTGGCCAGCAGCGTTTTACCGGTGCCCGGCGGGCCGACCATCAACACCCCGCGCGGTATTTTGCCGCCCAGCACTTCGTACTTGCCGGGATCCTTAAGAAAATCGACCATTTCCACCACGTCCTGCTTGGCTTCTTCGACACCGGCGACATCGGAAAAACGGACCTTGACCTGATCTTCGGCCATCAGCTTGGCGCGGCTTTTGCCGAAGCCCATTTGTCCGCCCGCCCCTCCGGTTTGTTTGCGCAGAAAGTAGACCGTCAAGGCGATCAGAAACAGCATCGGCGCCCAGGAAATCAGGATCTGGGTAAAAGTCGAAGGGACCTGAGGCTTTTCCACCTTGATTTTGACGCCGTATTCCAGCAACTCGTCTATCAGGCGCGGATCGTTGGGGTTGTAAGTGTTAAAACGCTCGCCGTTGCTGCGGCGGCCTTCTATATCAGCGCCGTTGATCACCACTTCCGAGATGCTGCGACTGCGCACGCTTTCGATAAAATCCGAATAAGGCACGGCATAGCTTTCCTCATAATCCGGGGAGGTGCGGTTGACGATGCTGTATAACACGGCGCCGATCACGCAAATGCCCAGGATGCGAAAAATATATATTTTCATGACTTTCGCCTCTCCGCTGAGTCGTTAATTTTCTTTGGAAAAGTATTTGAAAAAATCGGAATCGGGTTTTAGCACCAGCGTATCCTGGGTTTTTTCAAACGCCGTCTGATAAGCCTCCAGACTGCGGTAGAAGGCGTAAAATTCGGCGTTCTTGCCGAAGCTTTTCGCATAAATATCCGCTGACCCGGCATCGCCGCGGCCGCGAATGTTTTCACCGTTGCGCCGGGCATTGGCCAGGATCACCTGTTTCTGCTTGTCGGCCTCGGCGCTGATTTGCTCGGCGGTTTCAGCGCCTTGCGAGCGGAACTCCCGGGCCACCCGTTCCCGTTCGGCGCGCATCCGTTGATAAACCGAATTGCTGACTTCCTGCGGCAAATCGATACGCTTGATACGAATATCGATCAGTTCGATGCCGAACTTGGCCGCCACCGGCGATAGTTTGTCCAGCAAGGTGCGGCGCAGTTCGCTGCGGTCTTCGGAGATCAGCTGTTTGATCGTGCGGATGCCGAACTCGCTGCGCATCGCATCCTTCATGATTTGATCGAGGCGCAAATTGGCCTGATATTCATCGCCGCCGACCGTGGTGTAAAAAAGACCCACATCACCGATTTGCCACATGGCAAACGAGTCAACAATTACATTCTTCTTTTCAGAGGTAAGAAAACGCTCGGACTTGGCGTCCAAGGTCAGCACACGCGCATCAAATGTACTGACTTTATTGATGATGGGGGTCTTAACATGGAGTCCGGGCTTAAAGTCTGACGAGACCATTTCGCCAAGACGAAACAAGATGGCTTTTTGATGTTCCAGGACATAAAAAACCGATAGATAGGCCAGTATTAACAGGATGAAACTGGCGGGTAACAAAATGTGTGTTCTGCTCATGGTTTACTCCGGCTTGGACGTAAGCTGTTGGCGGCCGTTTTTGGGCCGTGGTTCTTGTCAATTGCGGCGGCTTCGGCAGTTGCTTCCGCTTGCGGTGCTTTGCTCTCCGCCGCCGGATGCGAAACCGGATTTTGCAAAGGCATGTACAGCTGCGGTGCGCTTTGACCGGCATCGACAATGATCTTGTTGGTGCCGCTGAGCAGCTTTTCCCTGGCTTCCAGGTACAAGCGCTTACGGGTAATGGCCGGGGCTTTTTCATATTCGACCAGCAGTTGGTCGAAGCGCTCGGTTTCGCCTTTGGCTTTGGCTATTTTTTCCGCTTCGTAAGCTTCCGCTTCGAGCAGCAAACGGGACGCCGCGCCGCGCGCTTTGGGGATAATCTCGTTGCTGTAGGCTTCGGCTTCATTGATCAAGCGCTGTTTGTCTTCCCGAGCGCGGATCGCGTCTTCGAAAGCGCCTTGCACTTCTTCCGGCGGCTGGGCGTCCTGCAAATTGACGCTAGCAATAATGATGCCGGCCTTGTAGTCATCCATTGCCGCCTGAATGTCGTTTTTGATCCGGGCGACAATTTCGCTACGCCCTTCGGTCAGCACATAGTCCATGTTGCTGGCGCCGATCACCGCGCGCTCGACGCTCTCGGTCAGCTGCTTCAGCGTTGCTTCGTTGTTCTTGACGTTAAACAGATAATCACGGGCGTTATTAATCTGGTATTGCACGGCGAGATGCACATTAACGATGTTTTCATCGGTCGTCAGCATCAACGATTCTTGAGCAATGCTAGCCGCCTTGCTGCCTCGGCCGCTGTCCCGGTAGCCCACTTCGATAAAACGTTGCTGCTCGACATTGACAATCGCGACTTTCTCGATCGGCATCGGCAGATGCCAATGCGGACCCGGTTGGGTGGTTTCGCTGTAAGCGCCAAAGCGGGTGATCACGCCGCGATTACCCTCATCAACAATGTAAACGCCGCTCGCCAGCCAAATCAGCGACAAGCCGCCGCAGGCAACGCCAGCGATTTTCGGCAGCGAGAATTGATTTTTATGGCTGGTAAAATAGCCGACCGACTTTCGGTAGCATGTTTTCCAGTGTTTTTCAAACTCAAACTTCCAGTCCGGTTGCTGGGTTGGTTTGGTTGTATTGTGCTTTTCTGATGACATAACCCCTCCTCAATGTTGCTGTGGCGCGATCTGGTTTTAGTAGCTGTCATTGGGTTCAAGGAACAGCATCAGGTCGTAACCAAACTGGTTTTTAAGTTTTTTTAACGCTTCGTTTTGTATCTGCCTGACTCTCTCCCGGCTTACCTGTAGTTGATCCGCAATGGCCTGCAAGGTCATTTCCGTGTGATTTTTTAACCCGAAGCGCATAGTAAGGATCGCCGCTTCTTTGTCCGGCAACGTGGCGACCACCTGATCGATATATTGGCTCAAATTGCTGTCAATCAGCTCATCGAGCGGCAGCGCAAATTGCTGTTGCTTCATGCCGGCCATCAACGCGAGTCCTTCATCTTCCTCGGTTTCCGCATCCAGCGAATGGTTGGCTTGGTAATAGCTCCTGATAGATTTGATCTCGTCTTCGCTTAAGTCGCAGAGCTTTTTTAATTGTTCGATACTGGGCCAGCGCTCGGTTTGCAGATAAGTGATGCGCATCGCTTCAAATACCGCGCCGGCTCTTTCCGCCAACGATACCGGCAGGCGAACGATTTTTTCCTGTTTAACGATCAGCCGGGATATGGCCTGTTTTATCCAGGGCATCGCATAGGTGGAAAACTGGAAGCCGCGATAAGGATCGAAACGATCGACCGCCTTGATCAATCCGATCACGCCTTCCTGAAGCAAGTCGTCGAAACTCAGTACTGTGGTTTTGTTTTTATGCGCGACAAATGCGACCAAGCCGATATTGCCGGCAATCATTTGCTGTCTAAGCCGTTGCAATGATTGGGCGGCTTGGGCAAGCTCCAGCCGGTAACCTTTAATAGCCGGACGATGACTAACCGTGGACAAGAACAAACCGGAGGCTTCGATTAAAAAACCCGGTAAAAAATGCAGGCTGCGCAACGAAGACCAGTCGGTGGAGTTTTTCAGTAAATAGCGGAAATCTTGAACAAGATTAGGCTGTACAAAATCGGATCCTTGTACAATAATCGCGTCAACTGTTTTGTCGCTGATTATTTGGCAAATATCCAGGTCATTGTCCAAATGAGACAGGCAGTGCTTGATCAAGAACGTCAACGTTTCATCATCGGCCAACAACAGCGACAGCAGATGCTGCCTGGCCTGCTCCAGGTTTATCGCAAGCGAAAGCGGTTCGGTTTCGCTAACCAACGTGGTTGAATTCGCTGCATTGAGTACGGCTTCTGTCATGGCTTGGCCTGTTGTTATGTTTTTAGCTTGGAACTAAAATTACTGCAATGTACAATATTTGTCAAATAAAATTATATACAAAACATAAACAATGTATTCGATAAAAGCAGTCACCACTTTGACCGGACTGAGCGCCGAAACCCTGCGTGCTTGGGAGCGCCGTTATGCGGGCATCACCCCGACGCGCAGCGATAATGGCCGCCGCCTGTATTCACAGCAGGATCTGGAAAAGCTCACATTGCTTGCCCAGCTGACGCGCAACGGCCATACCATCAGCAAAATCGCCGGTTTGAATTGCGAGGCCTTGCGCGACCTGCAACAGCGGGCTCAAGGCGTGCAGAAAGACTCGCCGTCTCCGTTGCTGGATCAGATTGTTGAAGCCGTTCTGGACTATCGGATCGACCGTTGCGAGCTGTTATTGAAGCGTGCCTTGCTGGCCAGCGAGCCGCTGGATTACGCCCGCAACATTTTGTTGCCGGCCCTGGAAAAAGTAGGCGATCTTTGGCATCAAGAGAAACTGAGCATAGCCCAGGAGCACATGTTTTCCAGTTGCGTGAAACGCATCGTGTTGAGCATGGCCCACAGCTTGTACAACACGTCAAGCAGCGGCCCGGCCATGCTGTTCGCCACGCCGAGCGATGAACCGCATGAATTCGGTATTTTGCTAAGCTGCCTGCTGGCGGCCGCCCAACAGTACCGCTGCTATTATTTGGGTGCTAATCTGCCCGGCAAGGATATTGTCGAAGCTGTCCGGCATTTAAAACCCGATATTGTCGTTATCGGTATGACGAAAACGCCGCCTGAACCTGCAACCATTGAACAGCTGCAAATTGTCGTCGAGGCAAAAGAAACCGCTGATTCGGCGGTATGGATAGGGGGGAATGGCGCGGAACATTGGAGCCGGCATTCGGTGCCGCCATCACAAGGCTGCGAATTGATTACAGACATCAGCCATTTTTACAGTAAAGCTCAGCAGTGGCGGATGCTGGATAAGGTCTGATATTGCATGGCGTTAGGGCAAATAGGTTCGCACTTTTCGCTTAAGTTTGTTATTTGCTTGCCTAAACCGATTTTTACCGGCAACACGGAGGAGGCGAAGAAATTTTGGACATTCAAAATGGTTTGGCGCATTGCAGGCCGCTGCGTGACGGAGCCCATCACGCATAGAGGTCAGTTCTTTAATTTTGCTGTCCAGCTCATCCGCCTTGGCTAAAAGCAACGTTCTATTAATGTCAGGCCCTTCAGGGGTAAACATTTCACCAATCTCATCAAGCGAGAAACCGGCGCTACGTCCCAAAGATATTAAAGCCAGACGCGCTATAACATTGGCGCTGAATAGACGGCGCAAGCCAAAGCGGCCGTTTGACTGGATCAGTCCTTTTTCTTCATAAAATCGTAATGTTGAGGCTGGTAATCCAGATGCCTTTGCAACTTCCGCTATATCCATTATTTCACCCGTCGTAATTAATGCTTGACTTCAAGTTGACTTGAGCTTTTATCCTAGCTCTGAACACAACTTAGCACAACATTTAGGGTACGGTCGTTAATAACTTCCTAATATGGATCGGGTAAAATTTTTCCGTTCGCCCTGAGCCCTTCGACAAGGCCTTTCGTGCTGAACGTAGCCGAAGGGGCAGTACGAAAGGCTTGACGACAGAAGACAGTGATTTCGGGACGTTATTTTTAACCAAACCCTTAAGCCATTAAGTTGGTGGCATGTTATTTATTCTTGAAGAATTTAAGGAGTCGATATGGAAGCAAGTTTTTGGCATCAAAAATGGGAACGGGGTGATATTGGTTTTCATGAAACTGAGGTAAACCCGTTTCTAATAGAACATTTTGAAAAATTAAATCCGGCAAAGGGTAGTCGTGTATTCCTGCCGTTGTGTGGCAAGACACGTGATATTGCCTGGTTGCTTGCCTGCGGTTATCGAGTTGTTGGCGCAGAATTGAGCGAACTCGCCGTTAACGATTTATTTAAAGAACTTGGCTTGGAGCCGGAAATCTCCAAAATTGGGGAATTGGCCCGCTACAGCGCTAAAGGTATCGACATATTAGTGGGTGATATTTTTGACGTGTCTGCTGAATATCTTGGCCCCCTAAGCGCGATATACGATCGCGCGGCTTTGGTTGCCCTGCCTGCCGGCATACGAGAGCAATATGCGTCACACCTGATGAACATAACCGGCGCAGCGCCGCAGCTGCTGATCTCTTATGAATACAATCAACTGCTGATGGCTGGCCCACCGTTTTCAGTTAACGAGCACGAAGTAAAGCAACATTATGGCTCTACTTACCAATTGAAGCCTGTTGAACGCAAGAATGTTGAGGGCGGATTGAAGGGGAAAGTTGACACAATAGAGATCGCTTGGTTGCTCCAAAAAGCCAAATAAATAGCCGGAAATTAAACCATAAACACTAAATCAAACACCGTAGATTTATCACACCGCCTTTCAGTAGCCAAAATAGCCGATAAAGCTGACTTAAACGATACTGTTGGCCCTATGGACGAAAGAACATTGGACTCGATAGTCATTCAGTTCGAAAACGCGCGTGGAGGCCGTATTTATGACGAGCTTGTGTTTGGCGCGCTATAAACGCAGCGATTCATGAAATCATGGACATTATGACCGCTTATTGCGGCGCTGAGCAGGCCGGAGAGCAAGCAGACAGCCGATTGCCTTAAAGGGTTGTCGGTTTTTTGTGTATTGTTTTCGTACAGATAACCGCGCAGCAGTAATTAACGCACTTAAACACAGACAAGATAGGGGTTAGGGTGTGATTTTTTGCTTTCCCGGTTCGCATTTTGGCACACTCAAACGCTGATGTGATACAGGGTTAAGCCTGTTTTGTCTCATAGATCCGCATAGAGAAATTTCCGCAAATCAAGGCTATCAAAACAAACCCCATAAGCGGAAAAGTCAATGTGATAATGTAATAAACAAGAGCGATATAACAAAGTAGCATTGAGAACTAAAATAGCAGCCTGTGTTATTTTAGTTTTTCTATATAATCTAAATTATCAAACAAGACTGTTTTAATTTGTAGGAAAAGCCACGGCAATGAAAGATTTTCAGGCAGGTCGGATCGATCAGCAAACCCATTATAAGAGTTTTCAGCCTAACCCGATCAATCGAGGCTGGGTGCTTGATGACATGGCGTTGATTCAGTTGCTGGGACAGGCAGATCGTGAATTGGGGCGGCTGGATATGTATTCGGACTACATCCCTAATATCGATCTGTTTATCAGTATGCATGTGCTAAAGGAGTCCACACAATCGAGCAAGATCACTAACCATGTTAAGAAGGGATGAAGACATATCTACTTCTTCGTTAATAATCGTTTCAAAACGCAATCTTGCTGAATGGAACGAACGACAAAATAATAAAAAAAATGACATCTAGGCCTGATTTAAACTGCAATCCACAAATACCGCCCAATCAATAAAGGACAAAGTGAATCCATGAAAAACAAATTAATAATTGCGGCGGCCTGTGTATCGTTTGCCGGGTGTGCAAATTTAAAATATCCTGGTTGGCAGGATGTTGGTATTTTTAATTCGGTCGATGGTATGCCGTGCGTTGATTATGGAAAAGTGGAGCAATGCACCGACACAGAAAAAGATTGCAAGGAGTGGTTTAAAAAGAGAGCGACAATTGTTAATTCAAATGCTGCTGTCATGCACCGGAAGGGACGCACTGATTCATTCACTGGTAGATATTTTAGTTGCAAAGATGGGAACCCGATTTACAAAATGCCCACTTTTAGCAAAGAGGGATATACAACTGGCTCAAACACGGTGACTGGTCAGGCGTTCTTGACTCAAAAAGGTGGTGGAGTTGTTACGTGCGCCGGAAATCCTGTTGAAATGCACCCAAATACTGAGTATTTTAATCAGTTATTTAATGATGTTGCCAATGGTTACGCAGCCATAGAAAAGTTAAGCCAAGACGAAAAGAATTTACTAAAAACCAGCCAATGCGATGCTCAGGGTAATTTTGAGTTTCACAAGGTTCCATCGGGCAAGTGGGTTATTACGGTAAATGTAAGCTGGGACGTAAACTCTGTTAGGTATAATGGTTTTTATTATTATACTGACAGTCAAAAACAAGGAGGTTATCAAACGAAAGAGGTCAATGTTCAGGAGGGTGAAGTAAACAAATTTATCATTTCACAATAAATTCTTCACGGTTATTGATTAACCATCAAAATCAAAGCCGGTTTAATCACCGGCTTTTTTGCATAGGGCGCATTATACGAGGTCTATTTATTTTGGTCTTTGAAACGTTGAAATCTTTCATTTATTTCATTTGATGTTTCCAATGCATCTTTAAATAATAAGTCCAGAAAATCTGATGCATTCTCATTTGTCCTGTTTGTTCTTTTTATCGATTCTTGAACACCTTCTTTAAGGTGTTCAAGGATACTTTCTTTTCCTTCAGCATCGTGAAATTGTAAAGCTAGTAGTTGAGCTACGACGCGCTCTAAAATTTCGATTTTTTCTTGTGTGTCCATAACTTGTTTTTTTTATTTAATTAACAATGATTCGCAACAAAGCGAAGGGCATGCGTAAGTAGTACCGTCCGTTTTTTACTCTTTACTTTTTATCCTAAAATTTGGCAACCGTTGCGACGGTCTTTTTGTGTTTTATTTAATAGGTGTTTTTTTGAAATGCCTATTATAGGCCTATTAATTTTTTAGCGGACATAAAAAAGGCCTTAGATTTGCACCTAAAGCCTTGATATTCTTGGAGCTGGCGATGGGAATCGAACCCGCGACCGGCTGATTACAAATCAGCTGCTCTACCGACTGAGCTACACCAGCGAAGAAGCGCGTATTATACACAACATTTTTTTCTTGGCTAGTACTTTTTTGGCTTTCTTTTTGCCTTGTTTTTGTTGACAGGCTGCGGCTTGCTTTTTCCTGAACGGGTGCTGTCCAGTCCGGTATATTTGGTTTTAAAGCGCTGGATTTTTTCGGGCGTTTCAACCGTGCCTTTGGGCTGGAAGCTGGGGATCAAATGCTGCTTGCCGTTGCCGATCAAATCGCTGCGGCCCATGTCTTTTAACGCTTCGCGCAATAACGGCCAGTTCTTGGGGTCGTGATAACGCAGGAAGGCTTTGTGCAGGCGGCGTTGCTTGACGCTTTTGGGGATCGGGATGTCGGTTACGGTTCGGCTGACTTTATGCAGCGTGTCTTTGCCGGAGTGATACATCGCGGTGGCGATGGACATCGGCGAAGGCAAGAAGGCCTGCACTTGGTCGGCCCTGAAGCCGTTACGCTTTAGCCATAACGCCAGATTGAGCATGTCTTTATCGGTGGTGCCGGGATGGGCGGCGATAAAGTAGGGGATTAAATATTGTTCTTTTCCTGCTTCCTTGGAAAATCTGTCGAACATGTCCTTGAAGCGGTCGTAAGTGCCCATGCCCGGCTTCATCATTTTGGATAATACGCTTTGCTCGGTGTGTTCCGGGGCGATTTTAAGGTAGCCGCCGACATGGTGGGTGACCAGCTCCTTGACATATTCCGGCGATTCCACGGCCAAGTCGTAACGCAAACCGGACGCGATAAAGATTTTCTTGATGCCGGGCAATGCGCGGGCTCTGCGGTAGAGCTTGATCAGCGGGGTATGGTCGGTATTCAGGTTGGGACAAATGCCGGGATAAACGCAGGACGGTTTGCGGCAGGCGGCCTCGATTTTCGGATCTTTGCAGGCCAGCCGGTACATGTTGGCGGTAGGCCCCCCCAGGTCGGAAATATGGCCGGTAAAAGCGGGCGAGGTGTCGCGGATGGCTTCGATTTCCTTGATGATCGAATCTTCCGATCGGCTTTGGATGATGCGGCCCTCATGCTCGGTGATCGAGCAGAAAGTGCAGCCGCCAAAACAGCCGCGCATGATGTTGACCGAATGCTGGATCATTTCAAAGGCGGGCACGTTGGCGTTGCCGTAGGCTTTGTGCGGCACGCGGGAGTAGGGCAGGTCGAACACGCCGTCCATTTCCTTGGTGGTCAGCGGAATCGGGGGCGGATTGATCCACACCTGCCGGGCACCGTGCAGCTGAATCAACGGGCGCGCATTGCCGGGATTAGTCTCGCCGTGCATGACCCGCGAGGCGTGGGCATACAGTATCGGGTCGTCTTTTACCGCTTCGTAGGCGGGCAGGCGGATGACGGTTTGCGAGCGCCGGTTTCTGAGCAGCGATTTATCAAAATGAATGATTTTTTCGTCGGCATTGCCCGGATCCGGTTTTTTATCGCAAGCGGGCTCTTCTTGATAAGGATTTTGCGGTGGCATGACCGCTCCCGGATGATCGATGTCAGTGGAGTCCTTAATCGCAAAGCCTTCCGGTATTTGTTTGACGAAATGCACGGTGCCGCGTATGCCTTTCAGTTCCGATATGGTTTCGCCGTTAGCCAGACGATGGGCGATTTCGACGATCTGGCGTTCGGCATTGCCGTAAACCAGCAGGTCGGCTTTGGAATCCAGCAGCACCGATTTCCTGACCTTATCCGACCAGTAATCGTAATGCGCAATGCGTCTCAAGCTGGCTTCGATGCCGCCGATGATAATCGGCACGTCCTTGTAAGCTTCGCGGCAGCGGTGCGAGTAGACGTTAACCGCGCGGTCAGGGCGCTTGCCCGCTACGCCGTCGGGGGTGTAGGCATCGTTCGAGCGGATTTTTTTGTCCGAGGTATAGCGGTTGACCATCGAGTCCATGTTGCCGCCGGTCACGCCGAAAAACAGGTTCGGGCGGCCAAGCTTCATGAAATCCTTGGCGCTGGTCCAGTCCGGCTGGGAGATGATGCCGACCCTGAATCCCTGCGCTTCAAGCAACCGTCCAATCAGCGCCATGCCAAAGCTGGGGTGATCGATATAGGCGTCGCCGGTCACCAGGATTATGTCGCAGGCGTCCCAGCCGAGTTCGTCCATTTCAGCTTTGCTCATCGGCAGAACCGGGGCAATGCCGAAGCGCTGCGCCCAGTACAGGCGGTAGCTAAAAAGATTGGGTTCGGTTTGCAAGGCGGTAGACATTATTTTCTTATCGAGTTGTTGATGACGCTGGAATTGTGCTTGATGATGTCCCTTAAATAAGAGACAAATTCGATCTGGTAAAGCTGCTCAAGAATGATGGCCCGGGTTCGCAGGTCTTTCAGGGAATAGAGCGGAGCCCCTTCGTTGAAGGCCAGGCCGATAATATTGCCCCTGTCTTTAACCGGCAGAAATAAAATCCGCCAGTCAAAAGTCTGTCCCAGCCACAGCGCCGCTTGCTGGAATAAGGGGTTTTTAAGGCCGCCCCAAAGATTGATGACCAGCATGCCGTCTGTTTTTAACAGCATTTTGCAGGCATCGAAAAACGCATGATTACTGATTGACGGCGCCATGCCTTCATGGTCGAACGCGTCAACAAACACCAGGCTGTATTGCCCGCTTTGGCTGTCGGTTCGCTGGCGGACATATTTCGCGCCGTCATCGATGATAACCTTCAGGCGCGGGTCCAGCGGCAGGCCGAAATGGCTGCGTGCGATTTTGACCACGCTCGCCCTGTATTCGACGGCTCTCAATCGGCATTCCGGGAAATGATGCAGCAGGTACTTGGTTAATGAGCCGCCGCCCAAACCGATAATTAAAGCTTCGTCATCAAGCGTGGGCTTAAATAACATCCAGCTGGTCATGCAGCGTACATAATTCAGGTACAGTTTATCCGGGTCGGCCAACAGCATACTGCTCTGCCGGGGAAACGAGCCAAAGTGCAGCGACCTTACGCCGTCACGCTCGACAACTTCTAAAATGCCGTCATCATCGTGGCTTTCGTGGATAACGCGGCCTTCATATCTATACATAAACGCGGGGAGTTCTTAAAGGATTGGCTAAATATTATACAGCAGAATGAGGTTTGGCTGGTGTGTTGATTCGGCTGTTCGGCGAGCGTAGGGGGGAATCGGAGGTATAGCTTCGTGTTCACCGGAGTACAAGGCTTGCCTTGTATGTGTAAATTGTTCAAAGCTTCCGCTCCTCGGCAAACTGCTCCTGTGTCGCCTAAAGCGCCTACTGTTTAAGTTGCTGTGCGTACAAATGACGACAGCGGGGTGAAATTGTAGTGTTTCCGATGAGAAGGAGATAAAGCCGGGACTCAACAGATTGAACCCCGGCTTGAAGGTTAAAACAATCCGGTAATTTTACCGTTATCGTCAATATCGATACGTTCAGCCGCAGGCACTTTAGGCAGGCCCGGCATCGTCATCATGTCGCCCGCAATCGCGACAATAAAGCCGGCGCCGTTTGCCAGCCGGACATCGCTGATCTCAACAACATGCCCGGAAGGCGCGCCCTTGGCGTTCGGGTCGGTTGTAAACGACATTTGGGTTTTCGCCATGCAGATCGGGAACTTGCCGTAATCGGCATTCCATGCGGCCAGCTGTGCTTTCACTTTGGCGTTTGCGGTGACGCTGCCGGCCCCGTACAGCTTGGTTGCAATGGCTTCGATCTTTTCCCAGAGGCTCAGGTTTTCGTCGTAGACGTAATTAAACTCGGGTTCGCGGTTGTCGACGATGTCGCTGACCGCATGGGCCAATTCCTCAGCGCCCGCGCCGCCGTTCGCCCAATGCGTGGAAACCACGCATTGGGCGCCCAAGGCTTCGCATTTTTGCTTCAGCAACGCGATTTCCGCATCGGTGTCGAACGTGAAGTGATTGATGCACACCACGCAAGGTAGGCCGTAATGGTGGGTGATGTTATGCAAGTGGCGCTCAAGGTTTTCAAAACCTTTTTCCAGCGCGGCCAGATTCTCCTGGTTTAACTCTTCCTTAACCACGCCGCCGTGGAATTTAAGCGCTCTGACCGTGGCGACCAGCACCACGGCGGACGGTTTGAGCCCGGCCATGCGGCATTTAATGTCGATAAATTTCTCAGCGCCCAAATCGGCCCCGAAACCCGCTTCGGTCACCACATAATCGGCCAGCTTCAGCGCGGTTTTGGTCGCGCTTACGGTGTTGCAGCCGTGGGCGATGTTGGCGAACGGCCCGCCGTGGATAATCGCGATATTGTTTTCCAGCGTTTGCACCAGGTTCGGTTTTATCGCGTCTTTCAGCAACGCCGCCATCGAGCCTTGCGCATTCAAGTCGCGGGCGTAAACCGGCGTTACCCGGTCGGATTTATAGCCGATCACGATGCGGCCCAAGCGTTCTTTAAGATCCGCACGGCTGGTCGCCAAGCATAAAATTGCCATGACTTCGGAAGCCACCACGATGTCGTAACCGTCCTCACGCAAATAGCCGTTGGCGGGGCCGCCCATGCCGACCACGATGTTACGCAGGGCGCGGTCGTTCATATCGACAACGCGTTTCCACTGGATGCGCCGCGGATCGATGTCCAGCGCGTTGCCGTGATTGATATGGTTGTCGATCAACGCCGACAGCAGGTTATGCGCCACGCCGATCGCGTGAAAATCGCCGGTAAAATGCAGGTTGATGTCTTCCATCGGCACAACCTGCGAGTAACCGCCGCCCGCCGCTCCGCCTTTTACGCCAAAGCACGGGCCTAATGAAGGCTCGCGCAGGCACATCATGGTTTTTTTGCCGATGCGGTTCATCGCATCGCCGAGGCCCACGGTAGTCGTGGTTTTGCCTTCGCCGGCCGGGGTAGGGCTGATCGCGGTAACCAGAATCAGCTTGCCGTCTTGTTTATCGGACAGGCTGCCCACGTATTCCAGAGACATCTTGGCTTTGTAATGACCGTAAGGGTCCAGGTGTTCGGCGTCGATGCCGTATTGTTCTTTAACCAAGCCGATGATCGGTTTCATATTGGCTTGTTGGGCTATTTCTATGTCTGACATTTTTATATTTTCAAAAAAGTTGGTTGAATTTGGTTTTTAGTATTCGTAGGCGTGGGCTACTACTGATAACTCGCCCATGCCTCATCTTCTTCAGGCCGATTCCAATCGGCTGCTAATGCGTCCTCTCTTAACAAAGCGGGATTTTGTTTGGACGACATTGCCAGGCGGGCAGCTTTGACGTGCATGAACTCAATAAAATCGAATATTTCTTGCTGCATAGGCTCAGGGAGTGCGCTGATTTTTTGCGGTTATTTCTTGAATGGAATGTGTCATTAATTTTTCCTGTTCAAATCTTTAGCTGTGTAAGGTAATGCGAGAACGATATGTCAATAGATTAAATGGTTACGAAAGCCTGAATAGTGCTTACGGTAAGTTGTGCCTGTTTTTTCCTTAACATTTCAATTTTCAATTGCTGCACTTCTGGCCCGGTTCTTGGCACTCTTGATGCGACAATGTGACAGCCTTTTTTAATTCCGCGATGATCATCAATAAATCTGTCGATAGTGGCAACTAATTGGTCATAGGCTTCTTGTATATGACGGCCTTTCAATTCGACATAAATTACACTGCAAATTTTATCAGAAGCAGCGTTATCAATAATTTCAAACATGTAGTCGCAACGCTTGCTTGAATCTACAATCAAACAGCCATCGACTTTGATTTTTCTTACCACTTTTCCTGATGGATTTTTTATCGTCAGCTTTCTGTTGTTTTCATTGGCTGTTATCAATTTGTTGGTTGTTTGAGTTGCGCAATTGCCATAATCCATTATTCAGCACCGTACAAAATCTCAGTAGCCACGCTAAACGCCGTATCGAATTCATCCGAGACTGCGTCAAGCAGATTTGCGCCAATCAGACGGTTTTCCATATCGATGATGGATTCGAGCTTGCCTTTATTTAATGTATAAGCGGACACATCCTCCAAACGAATCAGCTCATCAGCAGGCAGGACTTTTCCGAGTTTCTTTAGCTTGTTTTTATCGCCATTGGCTTTGTTGTAGGCGTCTTGTCCGACCACTAAATTATTTATCGCCGTTAATATATAAGGACTATGCGTGGTTATAAAAAAGGAATGTCCGAAGGTGTTATATATCGTGGCAATAAGGCTGATAATTTGCTTTTGCGATATGGGAAACAAATGCGCTTCGGGCTCTTCTATGAAATATATTGAGGGGCTGATGTTTTCAGAAGCAAAAGGCCAAAGTTTCAGCATCAAAAGCATAGGTAACGATTCTTGTTGGCCTGATGAAGCGTTCGCCAAATTAGTCCTATTGCCATTATATAAAATCCAGTCCTGTTCTTCTGCGTAAACGTATTCACCAACAACTATATCGCTAACAAGTTTATCTACTTTTTTTCTGGTCGCTTCATTAGCGTTATCGCCTAAAAGATCATCGTGATGAAGTCGTTTCGAATTTTCATAGTGAGAACCAAATTCTTTGATGAACGGGTCTATATCGATGTTACTGGCAAGGAATGAAAAAATATTCTTTTGTAAGTTTGCAAAAAAAGACCGGCTAGCTGGAATAAAGATAGGTCTTCTGTTTATGTTACTAAATACGGAATCTTTTATTTTTTCAGAAACTGTCTGATAGAAGATCCACTCTTTTGGTAGAAGTGTGCTTCTGTATTTTTGTTCTATCTGTCGTGCATCTAATTCATCTAAAGCCAGTTTGTAAAAGTTTTTTAATTCTCTATGTAAGTCAGTCAATTCTTTGCAATAACTTAGCTTCAATGTGTATTTATTGCCTGCTCTGACTCTTACAATAGATACTTCATAATTCCCATTTGTATAAACAATTGAGAACTCTTGGTTTATCCATGAATACCGGGGGAAAATCTCTTCAAATTGAGCCAAACATTTCTTCTCAATTTCCCGTTTTGTTTCAAATTTTTCGACTGATGGAATAAAAATATCTGGAAAGAAGTTTTTAAAAAAGTAGGCAAGCTTGGCAATAACGCTTTTACCTTGGGCTTGCGCACCAATTAAGATATTAATTTTTCGTATCTCAAAATCTGCGTGATCTATGGTTAAGAAGCCATTAATTTCGATGCGTTCCATTAATCTTTCCTAAAAACGATAAGCCAAAATGTCGGGCAACGAAAAGCAGTCGCCTAAAGCGCCTACTTTTGGTGCCCGATCTACCTATTAACTATAAACCGGAAACCGCGCACAAAGATTGCAGACTTTGTCGCGGACTGCGGCAATGACGCTTTCGTCTTCTATGTTTTCCATCACGTCGCACATCATGTGTGCGATCTCAATCACTTCAGCTTCCTTAAAGCCGCGGGTGGTCGGTGCCGGCGTGCCGACACGGATGCCGCTGGTCACAAACGGCGATTGCGGGTCGTTAGGCACGGCATTTTTGTTGACGGTGATATGCGCTCTGCCTAAAGCTGCGTCGGCCGCCTTGCCGGTGATGCCTTTGGCGATTAAGGAAACCAGCATCAAATGATCGTCGGTGCCGCCGGAAACCACGTCGAAGCCGCGTTTCATGAATACTGCGGCCATCGCTTGAGCGTTTTTAATCACTTGTTGTTGATAAACGCGGAACTCGGGCTGCATGGCTTCCTTAAACGCAACGGCTTTTGCCGCGATCACATGCATCAACGGGCCGCCCTGAATGCCGGGGAAGATGTTGGAGTCGAATTTTTTCTCCAGTTCCGGGTTGCTTTTGCACAAAATCAGACCGCCGCGCGGGCCGCGCAAGGATTTGTGCGTGGTGCTGGTGACCACGTCGGCAATCGGCACGGGGTTGGGGTATAAACCTGCGGCGACCAGACCGGCGATGTGCGCCATATCGACAAACAGGTAAGCGCCCACTTTATCGGCGATGTCGCGGAAGCGTTGCCAGTCCCAGATGCGCGAGTAGGCGGAAAAGCCGGCAACCAGCACTTTGGGTTTGTGTTCCAGAGCGAGGGCTTCGACTTGTTCATAATCGATTTCGCCGGTTTCAGGATGCAAACCGTATTGCACCGCATGGTAGATTTTGCCGGAGAAGTTCGGTTTGGCGCCGTGGGTTAAATGGCCGCCGTCGGCAAGGCTTAGGCCCAGGATGGTATCGCCCGGCTGGATCAGGGCCATGAACACCGCCATGTTGGCTTGCGAGCCTGAATGCGGCTGCACGTTGGCGTAATCGGCGCCGAACAATTCCTTGGCGCGGTCGATGGCCAATTGCTCGGCCTTGTCGACAAATTCACAGCCGCCGTAGTAACGCTTGCCGGGGTAGCCTTCGGCATATTTGTTGGTCAACAGGGTGCCTTGCGCTTCCATGACCCGCGGACTGCAATAGTTTTCGGAGGCGATCAGTTCGATATGATCTTCCTGGCGTTGGCGTTCTTCTTCGAGGGCCTGGAACAATTCATCATCGAAGCCTTTGATAGTCATTGATTTTTTAAACATGGTGTTCTCCTGGATTAATATTTTTTTGTTTAAGGGGCAGGCTGGATCAGCAGTATTTGCAGATCGGCGACATTGGTGCCTGTCGCGCCGGTATTCACTAGGTCGCCGGACGCTTTTAAAGCGGTGTACGAGTCGTTGTTCTCAAGTAGCCCGGTCGGGTTTACGCCTGCCTGCGTCATGCGTTTAATCGTATCCCGGTCAACGATGCCGCCCGCCGCATCGGTGGGGCCGTCGCGGCCGTCGGTGCCGCCGCTGAGGAACGCCCAGTTGCCGGTTAAGCCTTGTTGCTCGGCTGCAATCGCAAAAGCCAAGGCCATTTCCTGATTGCGGCCGCCGCGTCCCGCGCCTTTCAATGTGACTGTGGTTTCACCGCCCGCCAGCAGAGCTATGGGTTGGTTTACGGTAAGCGCTTTTGCGTGGGTAGCCAGCTTTTCGGCTTCCTCTCTGGCTTCGCCGCATAAGTGATCGCTGTATAGTTCGGTTTTGTAGCCCAGCTTCTGTGCGGCTTGCAGCATCGCATTGACGCTGATGGTATTGCTGCCGACCAAAGTGTGTCCGGTGTTGTTGAAAATAGCGTCGCCCGGCTTGGGTGTTTCGGCAATATGGCTCAGATCGCCCTGTTCCAGATGCTGCCGGACATTGCTCGGAACCTGATCCCAAACGCCGTTGGCTTTAAGAACCTCGATCGCATCGGCGTAAGTGGTGCCGTCTGCTACGGTGGGGCCGCTGGCAATGGCGCTTAGGTCATCGCCCAACACGTCGGATAAGATAAGCGCATGCAAAGACGCAGGCGCAGCCATACGGGCCAGGCCGCCGCCTTTGAGTTGCGACAAATGTTTGCGCACGCAGTTGACCTGGTTGATGGCGGCTCCTGAGGCCAGCAGTAAATCGGTAGCAGCAATCTTTTCCTGCAAGCTAATCCGTCCGGCAGGGTAGGGGATCAGCGCCGAACCGCCGCCGCTGACCAGTACCAGCACCAGTTCATTCTGTTGCGCATTCTGTACGCGTTCGGCAATGAGTTGAGCGGCTTTAAGCCCGGCGGCATCGGGCAAGGGATGCGCTGCGCCGATCACGTCAACATTGTCGACGCTGCTTACATTCTCGTAATTGGTGACGGCTATGCCTCTGTCCGCCAGCTTTCCTGCCGGAATGATTTCCTGCGCCGCTTGCGCCATTGCGCAGGCGGCTTTGCCGAAAGCGATAAGGTGGATTTTTGAATAATCGTCGAAGAGCTTGGGCGCCAAGCAGTGTTTAACCGCCTGATAAGGATCGGCCGCCGCTATGCCCGCCTGAAAAATGCGAAGGGCGTCTTGTCTAAGTAAAACCAAATCGGTTTGATCGGGTAAAGGCTTCATGTCGGGCTCTGTGGCGGCAGGCGCTGTTTAAGCCATTTCCTTAGCCAGCGCGAAGATATTTTCGGCGTCGAAAACCTGCTTGTTGTCTTCAAACAGCTTTGCAATACAGGCGCGGTGTAAAGCTAGTTTCAGCGAGCCGAAACCGATAGCGCCCCAGATGATTTTGCCGTTGCGCAGGTTGCCTTTGTCCATCACGTCGGTACCGCCGATGCCCAATGGGGGTGTAGCGTTGGCGTCGGCGATCATTTCGATGTTGGTGTTGTGTTGCCATTGCTCGGCTGTGAGCAGTTCCACGCCGGCCGCGCCGGTTGCAAAAACAATGTTCGCGTGTTCGATGGCTTTGGCCCGCGCATCGTTATCGAAAGCTTCGACAGGGGTCAGGTTTACGCCAAAGCGTGCTTTCATGTTGTCGCAGGCTTGAACGGCGCGCTCCATTTTACGGCCGGTCAATGTGACTTCCGCGCCTTCCTTAGCCAGCATCGCCGCCGCGCGTTGTCCTACCGGGCCGGTGCCGGCCAGAACCACCGCTTTTTTACCGGCCAGGACGCCGCTGGACGCCAGTTTTGCAACGGCGGCGGCGGCCGTGGTGTTGCTGCCGTTACTGTCGAGCATGACCGAAACCTGAAAGCCGGGAAAAAAGTGTTTTTGCACAGCGCTAAATAACGCCTGACCCGCGATCATGTCGCTGCCGCCGACAAAAATGGCGGTATTTTTCTTGTCTTTGGGCGCACGGGTAAATATCGTGCCTTCCACCAGCGCCGAGATGTTGTCAGGCGTCAGTCCTCCGTGTCCGATCACATGATCCGCACCGCCGTCATAGGCTACAACAGTATCGAAAACTGATGGGTGAGTGTCTGTGTCGAATTGGAATAGCAGTTTTTTCATTAACTTACTCGTGATCGGTTGTCTGGTGTGCGTGAATGCGATTATTAAAGCGGCGTATTATATCGTGATAAACGAAACGCTGCCTTATTTAGCCTGCTTCCTGATTAAGCAGGATTTGTAATTTTGCGGTGTTTTTTTGATATGCTTGCTAGTAGAGGCTTATCTTCGTTATTATTCCGTAAAAAAGGACTTATGCTGTGGTTGTTAGGCGTTGTCGGCAATTGCTCCCGCATTGCTCTACCTCCTGCATCCATGCAGTCGTCGGGAAGGGGCGGTTGCGGTGTTTTCCGATTATCCTGGTAGCTTTATCGAATAAGCTTAGGAAAAAATATACAAACCAAAGGAAAAAAACAGATGAAATCACCCGTTCACATTGCCGTAACAGGCGCCGCAGGACAAATCAGCTATTCTTTGCTGTTCCGGTTGGCGGCCGGTGCGCTATTGGGCAAAGAGCAGCCGATCGTACTGCATTTGCTTGAAATAACGCCGGCAATGAGCGCCTTGCAAGGCGTGGTGATGGAATTAAAAGATTGCGCTTTTCCTTTGCTGCACCGTATCGAAGTGACGGACGATCCCAGAGTGGCTTTCAAGAATGTCGACTATGTATTTTTGGTTGGCGCACGGCCGAGAGGGCCGGGCATGGAGCGCAAGGATTTACTGGAAGTCAATGCGGAGATTTTTGCGGTTCAAGGCAAAGCCTTGAGCGATGTTGCAAGCAGAAAGGTAAAGGTTTTGGTGACCGGCAACCCGGCCAACACCAATGCCCTGATCGCCTTGAGTAATGCGCCGGACCTGAAGCCGGAAAATTTTTCCGCAATGACAAGGCTGGATCATAACCGGTCGCTAAGTCAGTTGGCTGAGAAATGCGGTGTTCTACCTGCCGATATAAAAAACATGATTGTTTGGGGCAATCATTCGACTACGCAGTATCCCGACATCCATCATGCCAAGGTCAAGGGGCAGGACGCCTTGTCTTTGGTCGATAACGATTGGTACGTCAATGAATTCATTCCGATCGTTCAGCAGCGGGGAGCTGAAATCATTAAAGCCAGAGGCCAATCCAGCGCAGCATCGGCTGCCAATGCTGCGATAGGCCAGATGAGAACCTGGGCTTTGGGCACCGATCCGGGCGACTGGGTCAGCATGGCGGTGTTATCGGACGGCAATTACGGTATAGAGCCCGGCTTGGTTTACTCTTTCCCGGTAACGGTAATTGACGGCGAGGTGAATGTTGTCAGAGGCCTCGATATTAACGAGTTTAGCTGGAAAAGAATGCGCATTACCGAGGCCGAATTAAAAGAAGAAAGGGATGCGGTTAAGCATTTATTGAAATAAAGGCTCCGTCAGGGGCTTTTTAGGCACACCGCCGTTCGTGGCTTCGCCGTAGCGCGTTCAATCAAACACAATCACTTCATGTCCCCTATCATTCGATTCGACCGCGTATCGGTTACCGTTCACGAAAAAACGATTCTATCCGACGTCAGTTTTGCCCTTTTACCGGGAGAAAAAGCCGTGTTATGCGGCAAATCCGGTTCCGGTAAAAGCAGCGTACTGAAAACCTTGCTCGGACTTCATCCGATAAAATCAGGCACGGTTTACTTCCAGCAACAACCGCTGACTCCGGCATCCGTCCAAACCGTTCGAAGCTGCACCGCTTATATTGGGCAAGAACCGATGCTGGCTGCCGAAAGCGTGCGCGAAGCCCTGCTGTTGCCTTTTCAATTCAAAGCGCATCGCGATCATCGCCCGACCGAAGCCCGGCTTATCGAGGTGTTGCAACGGCTGCAGCTGCCAGGCAGTATTTTAAGCCGGCAAAGCAGCCGTATTTCCGGCGGCGAAAAACAACGGATTGCACTGGCCAGGGGCCTGTTATTGGGCAAAAAACTGTACCTGCTCGACGAAGTGACCAGCGCGCTGGATACGGAAAGCAAGCAAGCCGTGTTCGATGTTTTCTCCGATCCCGAGCTGACGGTGCTTTCGGTCACTCACGACCCGGAGTGGGTGGAGCGTTGCACTATTATTTTTGAACTTGAAGCGGGTCGATTGACTTAAGGGCGTCATGGAAACACTGGATATTCAACTGCCGCAGATGGCGCTGCTCTACGGCCTCTGCTTGCTGCCCTGGTTACTGCTCTGGCTGATCGGCCTGCGTTTGAGCCGGGACATAGGCGTCAGCATCCTGCGCATGACCATCCAGTTAATGCTGGTCGGCATTTATCTGAAAATGCTGTTCGACCTGAACAATCCCTGGCTCAACGGCTTATGGATACTGGTGATGCTGATAGTCGCCGATTTAAGCATTCTGCGCCGCGCCGGACTTAAGGCGCGTTATTTTGCGCTGGCCACGTTTGCCGCGATTGCAGTCAGCATACTGTTCTCCACCACCTATCTGGTGATCCTGGTCATCCAGCCGACGCACTTTTACGACGCCCGATATATCGTGCCTTTGGCGGGAATGATTCTCGGCAACTGTTTGCAAGGCAACGTCATCGCGTTGGAGCGCTTTTATTCGGCGCTGCGCAAGAACGAAAACGAATATGCGACCTTTTTGATGCTGGGTGCGACACGCTGGGAAGCCGTGCGCCCGTATTTTCGGGATGCGGTCAAGGCTGCAATCAATCCGACCATCGCCGGCATGGCGACCATGGGCTTGGTGTCTTTGCCCGGCATGATGACAGGTCAAATTCTGGGCGGCAGCGAACCGTGGCTGGCGGTGAAATACCAAATCGCGATCATGATCTGCATTTTCACCAGCACCACCGTAGCCTGCATCATCAACCTGAAACTCAGCCTGAATATCGGCTTCGATGCGTTTGATGTGCTGAGGGATGAAGTGGTTGAGAAACCTTGATTGATCGGCTCTTCAAGCCGCGTCGCGAGCTTGTAGGCCCAAGGCTTTGGGTCCGTCCATCAGCACCGAGGCGAGATAAAGGGGCGCCAACGGATAGGCCAGATCGCCGGCGGCATCGTTGAAAAAAACTGACCAGTCCAAGCAGCCAGACGGTGCGGGGTAATGCGAAAAGAGGCTTTAACATTCAGATTTCGCTCAAAAAATGTTAGTTGATGTGATTCAATCTATTGGACTTAATGGCGGTGCTGTACAGGTTCGGTTGCAACCAGCGAACAGCATGCGTGATTGGTTGTTCCCTGTTCAACTTGCAGAGTGCTGTGATGAATGGAATACCGTTCTTTCAGTGTTTGTGCGATGCCGTCCATAAATGCATCGTCAGGGCGGCCGTCAGGCATGACCAAGTGAGCCGTCAACGCTGTTTCGGTGGTGCTCAATCCCCAAATATGCAAATCATGGACGTCGGTTACACCGTCCAATTGGCGCAGGTACATGTCAATTGCGGGCGCGTTAACCTCTTTAGGCACGGCGCTCAAGGCCAATCGCAGCGAATCGCGCAACAAGCCCCAAGTGCCTATCACGATCACGGCCACAATCGCTAAACTGATGGCCGGGTCGAGCCAGTACCAGCCGGAATGCAACATCGCCAAGCCGGCAATCACCACTGCGAGCGACACCGCGGTATCCGCCACCATATGCAGGTAAGCGCCACGAATGTTTAAATCCTTTTTGCCGCCTTTCATCAGCAGCAATGCGGACAGCCCGTTGATGACGATGCCAACCGCCGCCACAATCGATATGGTTAGACTGGCTACCGCCGGTGGTTGCGAAAAGCGGTGAACGGCTTCCCATGCAATCGCGCCACATGCCACCAAGAGTAATGCGGCGTTAGCGAGCGCCGCCAGAATGGAGGTGCTGCGCAGTCCGTAGGTGTAGCGCTGGTTCGGCTGCCTGCGCGCTAAAATAACCGCACCCCATGCCAACAGCAGGCAGAGCACGTCGGATGCATTATGCCCCGCATCGGCCATGAGAGCGGTTGAGTTGGCGATAACCCCATAGGCGAACTCAATCGCTACGAATACCAGATTCAGCAATATGGTGAAGATGAAAGTACGCCCTTGGTGATTCGGGGTAGGGTGATGGTGTCCTGCGGAATGATCGTGTTGGTGATGATGGGCCATTACTTATAAATCCTCGTCCGGCAAAATAACGTGTGATCTTGGAACGGCATAGCCTTTTCCGGTATTCCGCTCAGGTTTGTTCCAAGCTCATATCGTATAACTTTATCTTTAAATATCCATCGGGTCGATTTTTCTGGAAAAATCAGTCGATCCGCGAAAACCCAAAGTAAACGTCTGCGCCGGATAAAGAGCGGAGTTTGTGTGCTAGACTGGGAAGCATCGCCAGGGACTGTCGAATAATCACGGGAGCGGCCGGGTTTCGCAGGCTCAACAATCCAGGTATACACGCTCAAGGTGCAGTAAAAGCGAGCGAGTCTGTCAATTTTAAGCAACGTTAGATTTTTCCGCCTTGCAAAAGGCAAAGAGGATAAAAATGTCTGAGATTCGACTAAATAAAAATATTTGCACCATTGAAACCAGCATGACCGTGGGGCAAATCATAGAGATTTTGGCTAAGAAGCCATATGCCTACATTGTGTTACGCCGCCCGAAACAGGAAGCGGGTGCTTACTGGTTTTATGTGTGTCGCCCGGAACAGCTTTTATTCTGGATTAAGAATTCCGGTTCGTTTCCGAATATACCTGATGATATTGAGAAGACTCCAGTTTCATATCTAATTGATAAACTAAGGAAAAAGAATGATTCAGCAAGCCAAAGTTTACCTTTGATGGAGCTGATTCCATTTCATGAAACTGACTCGGCGCCTGTTGTAAATAAAAAAATCTCAAGCTGGAATGAAGATTTTTACCGGGGCGGGTGGAAGTCCGCTAATTTTCCAGTCTTATTACAAGGTAATAAACCGCAAGGCGTCTTTGATCCTGTTCAGGTTCAAGAAAAAAAAATGAGTAAGCAAGAAAATAGATTGTTCGGATATGTCGGAATCCCGGAAACAATTCAATCTTATCGTGGAATACCAACCTATCACGCCGCCGATACGGCAGATTCTAAATTGTTTGGTTATGAGGAGCAGGAGGGGCTGAATGCTGTAGCTGCGGCTTTTGCCGATGCAAAATCAATGCATCAAGCCTATCCCGACATTAAAGCGTCCGATGAGCATCCTGTTGCCGGCGACTCTATTGACCTGGAAGTCAGCCTTGAAGATGTTCTCAGTGCAACAACCAGCGGGATAGTCATGCTTCCGAATGAAGCGCCTGAGTTTGTATTTAAGATGCGCGTGCATTTGCTGTGTGCAGACCATTCTGAATGGCAAGACCTCGACTATAGTCAAGCCAAGGGTACGATAACATCAGCACAGTTTACAATAACAGCCCCTGATTTGACGCTCGACGCTAACGGAGATTATCCGGAACGGGAAAAATTGTTGGTTCGCGCCAATTTTTATTATGAAAACCGCTGGTGCGGTGAAGGGCGGCGATTTCTGGACTTACGGCTGGATGATTCTATCGCGCCAGTAAAGAAGATTCCCAAGCCGCCGGAAAGTGAATGGCAGAAGTGTCTTAACATTGAGCAAGGCGCCCAGCCTGCTGATTTGCTAGTGCGTATTCAGCATAAACAGGGTAATAACTATCTCTGGAGTTTTCTCTCGCCCCACCTTGAGTTTGCCGGAAGCTCCGAGGCAAGCATGGAAATACCGGACGGCGCCGAGGCTTGGGTTAAAACGCTGTTGGAACCCTATGCCGGCATTGATCTTTTTGATTTGAAGAAGGCGGAAATCAAAGGCATAGGAAAAGCTATCTACGACAGTACGCCCAAAGATTTTAAAGAAGCCTACCGGGAACTTTTCCACGCCTTAAATGCCAATTTCAATAGCATCCTGTTTATCTCGGATGAATCGTGTGTGCCTTGGGAACTTATGCATATAGCCATTGAAGGCGTGACGCCGGAATTTCTGGGTATCCGTCACGCCGTCGGGCGCTGGATTGCCAGTGAATCATCCCGTCTTGTCCAGAATATCAATGTACAAGAGTTTGTAGTGACGGGGTCGGACTATGCTAATACTCCTAAAATCAATAAACTTCCCTGGGTCAGAGATGAGCTTGATTGGCTCACGGAACACTATAGATCCCAGCGTATTGCGCTAAATTCAGCAACCATTTTGGATTTTTTAAAAAATGGTACCGCCCAAGCGGTTCATTTTGCTTGTCACGGCCAGAACTCAAACAAAAACTCTTTGCTGAATGAGTTGATCATGGAGGATTATCCTGAAAATATTACGCCTTTGGTTATTAACGGATGGGACGTTCAGAACGGGCTGGGTAAGCAGCACCCTATAATCTTTTTAAACGCCTGCCAAGCCGCGGCGGCGGGAAATGAGCTTGGACTGATTGTCGGCCTCCCCGCCGCTTTTCTGGCGGCGGGCGCCAGTGCGGTCATCTGCCCGCTTTGGAGAATTAGCGACGAACATGCAAAAGAAATTACCGAACAATTTTATCTGGCGGCTTTCGCGCAGTCCGGCAAAACCCTGGGGGAAATTCTACAAACTATTAGGGAGCAATGGGAAAGTAAGAATCACCTTACTTTCCTGGCTTATGTTCTCTATGGCGACCCGCAGGCTAAAATTAATTTTAATCCTCAACCATAAAGAGAGACCGCTATGGAAGACTTTGAATTAGAAGAAAACACAGACCCGATTGAGCTGGACGCGGGCATTACGTTGCTTGCCCCCGGCCTGGCCGGTTCCTGTCGTTATGTTGGTGCGCGCACGCACGGTACAACACGCGCGTTGACAGCTGAAAAGACCGGGTTGGATGAGGCCATCAGGGAGGCGAATCTGGAAGACCGGCATACGCTGGTCATTGAAGCGCCAACGCCCGAGCCTCAACCTGAACAAGGCGGACGCGGCGGCGTATTTGAGGATGCTGTGGGCAACAATGAAATTTTGTTGCAAGTCCCGGGGTATCAAGATGAGCGGCAGTTCCTGATGTACACCGATGAAGCCGGGATTATTTCTTTTCACTATCCTGAACCCGTCGAACCCAATCAAGCTTTGCCCAGCACTCGTTCGGTCGAAGCGGCCGTTCAGAACCAATACCGGATCACTTTGCGCAGTGGACAGGATCAAAATCCCGCCAAACCCGCATCCGATTCGCGCGGACTGTTTGGCAAAATTGGCAGCAAGATACTTAAGGTATTGGTCACCAAGGTGTTTGACAAGCAGGCAGGCAGCTCGGTGCATTGGGCTATACAGCAATGGGAAAATCGCTGCAGGGCATTTCAGGGCTTGCACGGTGGGAAAAACTTTACTGAATTGATGAGCCAGTCTCCTATGCCCTTCGATAAGTGGGATGATATTCGCGATAAAAAAGCCTTGTTGTTTATACATGGCACCAGCAGCAGCACGGCGGGTGCATTTGCCGGGCTGTTAAAATCCGATATTCCTGAAAAGCTTTATGAACAGTATGATGGACGGGTCTTGGCCTTCAACCACCACACTATGAGCATTGGCGTTGCCGAAAACGTTATGCAGTTTTACGACGCCTTCAAGGATCATCCGGGCAATTATGTTTTTGACATTATCTGCCATAGCCGCGGTGGGCTGGTGGCGCGGGCGTTGACTCATCTGCCCGATGACTTTATCGCCCAACGGCTCGATGGCCGGCAACGTCCGCCAGACGTTAACATAACGATTGACCGGATTGTCTTCGTGGCTACGCCAAATGCCGGAACCGACTTAGCCCGCCCGGAGAACCTCTCGGCAATGATTGAGCGGCTTGCCAACTTTGTTAATCAGTTCCCGGACGGTTTGGCCTCGATTAGCGGGGGCATGTTGTTGACACTGGCGTCAGCAATAGTCGATGCAGGGCTGCCTTATGTTCCGGGATTGGAAGATCAAAGTCCGGTTAGCAACTTGGTTAATGTTTTAAATAGTAAGCCGGAATACTCTGAACGCTACTACGGATTCGGGGCTGATTATGAGGTCACAGGAAATTTGCGAACCGTGGTTAAAGCGGGAGTGGATTCTGTGGTGGATCGACTGTTTAATGATAAAGCCAATGACTTAGTGGTTCCTACCTTGGGCGTTTCAAGCAATGCTTGCTTTAGCCTGGATTCCGGTCGCATCCATAATTTTAACGGTGGCGAGGTTTACCATACTAATTTCTTTTTTCAGACGGAAATAAGAAAAATACTGGAATTTTTGGCGGAATAATCGACAACGGATAATTAAATCTTGATCCGGCTAATAAAATTGGATCGGATTTTTGCACTGTGCAGGGCCGGGGCAGTCTCAACCTTGCACAGTATCTGTCAGACAACCCGGTCAGGCAGCTGGTTCCCGGCAAAGAAGGCGGCCAGATTGGCTAAAACCTTTTCGCCCATTGCGGTACGCGTCCCCAAGGTGGCGCTGCCCAAATGCGGCAGTAGCGACACATTATCCAGGGTTAGGAAGCCTTCGTGCACATTAGGCTCTCCTTCATAGACATCAAGACCCGCTCCGGCAATCCGTTTGTTTTTAAGCGCATCGATCAGCGCGGCGCTGTCAACGACATCGCCTCGGGCGGTGTTAATTAAATGCGCGGACGGCTTCATCAGGTTGATCATGTCGGCATTGATTAAATGCCGTGTTGCCTCGCCGCCGGGGCAGTGCAGCGAAACATAATCGGCTATTTGCATCAGTTCTTCGATCGAGCCGCAGCGGGTCGCGTTAAGGTCGTCGGTTACATATTCGTCGGCCGGGCTGGGTTTGAAATAGACGATTTTCATGCCGAAGCCGTGATGGGCTTTTCTTGCCATGGCTTGGGCGATACGACCAAAGCCGATCAAGCCCAAGGTGGCGCCGGTCACATCGCTGCTCAGCATGTGTGTTGGGCACCAGCCTTGCCATTGTTTGGCGCGGACCAGACGGTCGCCTTCCGCGCCGCGGCGTGCGGACATTAACAACAAGGTCATCGCAATGTCGGCGGTGCTGTGCGTCAATACGCCGGGGGTGTTGCTCACAACCAAGCCCTGCGCCTTGGCGGCGTTAATGTCGATATGGTTGTAGCCTACGCCGAAGTTGCCGAGAATTTTGCAGCGTTTGTTTTCGACGTTGATAACGTCGGCGGGAAATGAATCGCAAACGGTGGGACAAACGGCGTCGTAATTTTGCAGTGCGGATCTAAATTCGTCCGCGCTTAAAGGCCGGTCATCTTCGTTTAAGGTGACGTCGTAAAGGGCTTTGAGTTTTGCCTCGACTGAGGCGGGCCATTTGCGGGTAACAAAGACTTTGGGTTTGCTCATGGGTTATCCTCTCATTGGCGTGTGGTGGATTAAGATATATCACCACGAAGACACGAAGAGCACGAAAAAACAGAATGAAAATTACTGATTAAATATACAGGCTTTCTGTTTAAAAATAACGCCATGATGGAAAACGAAATAAAAGCTTCGTGTCCTCGGCAATTGCTCCTGCATTGCTTTACCTCCTGCATCCATGCAGTCGTTCGTGTCTTCGTGGTGAATTTTTTTACTTAAGTTGGCGTGCGGGGCGTGTTGTACACGCCCCTGCGATATTACTGCGCTGTTGAACGGTAGTATTCAATCGCCGCAGCAACACCGGAACCCGGTTTGATGTCAAAGCCGTTGTCCAACATCGCCATTTCAACGCCTGCGATACAGCCCAGCATCGAAACGTCGTTCATATCGCCGACGTGGCCGATACGGAAAGCTTTGCCGGCAAGTTCGGATAAACCGGCGCCTAAAGAAATGTCGTAGCGGCTAAAAGCGGTGCCGATCACGTCTCTGGCATCCTTGTCTGCGGGAACCACAATCGCAGTCACTGTGTCCGACTCGAAACCGGGCTGGGCGCAAATTGTTAATCCCCACGCGGCAACGGCTTTGCGGACGCCTTCGGCCAAACGGTGATGGCGTGCGTAAACATTTTCCAGGCCTTCTTCCAGCAGCATGTCTAACGCTTTGCGCAAGCCGTATAAAATAGGCAGCGCCGGTGTGTAAGGCGTGTAGCCGTCTTTGTTGGCATTCACCTGGTCTTTCAAGTCCAGGAAGCAGCGCGGGTAGGTTGATGTTTCCGTGGCTTTTAGCGCTTTTTGGCTGAATGCCAGGAATGCGCCGCCAGCAGGCATCATAAAGCCCTTTTGCGAGCCGCTGATTGCGCCGTCTACGCCCCATTCGTCCATGCGGAAGTCAAGGCTCGCAATAGAGCTGACGCCGTCAACGAATAAGAGCGCCGGATGGTTTGCCGCGTTCATGGCTTTGCGAACGCCGCCAATATCGCTGGTAACGCCGGTAGCGGTTTCGTTGTGCGTCGCCAAAACGGCCTTGATTTCGTGTTGGGTGTCTTCTTTTAAACGGGCTTCCAGCTTATCCAAAGGAATGCCTTTGCCCCAGGTTTCCTGATGAATCTCGACATCGAAGCCTAAGCGTTTTGCCATTTCAGCCCATAAATGGCTGAATTGACCGAAGCGATAGATTAAAACCTTGTCGCCAGGGTTTAAGGTGTTGGTTAACGCAACTTCCCAGCCTGCGGTACCGGTAGCAGGAAAAATAAACGCTTGCCCGGTTTCTGTTCTAAAGATTTTTTTCAGATCTTGTAAAAGAGGTGTCAACAGTTTTGGGAACGCGGGAGAACGATGGTCCTCCATGGTGACATGCATAGCGTTCAGGATTTCATTTGGCACATTGGTAGGGCCAGGAATATAAAGGTGGTTACGACCAGCCATTGCATTGCCTCTTTGAGTAGTAGTTGAGTGATAAACACGGCTTGGACATTGAAAAAGCCAATGTCCAAAAACCAGCAATAATGACATAGCCGCTAAAAATCGGCAAGGTTAGATTACGGCTCGAGCCGGAAAATACGCGGTAAAAATTGACTTTGAGGCCTCTGAAAGTAAAATGTGCGGTTAATTTACGTTCGGCTTAAGCCGTATAGGTCGGATTTACTCGACAGCCGATGGTAGTCGCAAAATGTCGGGTTACGCCAATCCGGCTTGATTTACAACAATGAAATTAGGAATGTACCAATGAGCCACACCTTATATGCAGCGTCAGTTCAACGAGTTCAACGCTGCGAATTAGCCGTTCCGGGTTCCAGCCCTGAAATGTTTGAAAAAGCGATGAGAAGTGGCGCTGATTTTATTTTTCTGGATCTTGAGGACGCGGTCGCTCCTGATGATAAATTGCAAGCCAGAAAAAACATTATTGAAGCGATTAACGACCTGGACTGGAAAGGCCACGGCGTAACCGTTTCGGTGCGCATCAACGGCCTGGACACCCAGTACATGGTGCGTGACGTGGTGGATCTGGTCGAACAGTGCGGCGCAAAAGTCGACACGATTTTGATTCCTAAAGTCGGTGTTTATGCCGATGTGTATATGGTTGAAGCGATGCTGAACCAGCTGGAAATGCAGCAGGGGCTGAAAAACAAGATCGGCATTGAAGCCTTGATTGAAACGGCATTGGGCATGGCTAATGTGGAAGATATCGCCCGCAACGGCGCATCAGGCAGTCTTGAAGCCCTGCATTTCGGTGTGGCCGATTACGCCGCAAGCAACCGCGCCAGAACCACCAATATCGGCGGTTTAAATCCTGATTATCCGGGTGATCAATGGCACGCTGCGATCAGCCGGATGACGGTCGCCTGCCGCGCCTATGGCTTGCGTCCTATTGACGGTCCTTTTGGCGACATTAAAGATCCCGAAGGTTACAAATTAGCCGCAAGACGAGCCGCGGCTTTAGGTTGCGAAGGCAAATGGGCGATCCATCCGTCGCAAGTTGAATTAGCCAATGAAATATTCACCCCGCCTGCGGCTGAAATTGAAAAAGCAAAACGCATATTGGCCGCCTTGAAAGAAGCGGCGGCGCAAGGTAAAGGCGCGGCGGCATTGGATGGTCGTTTAATCGACGCCGCATCGGAGAAAATGGCCAATAACGTGGTCAGGGCTGCTGAAGCGATCGCAGCAAAAAAATAATAGTCTTGTAGATATCGGGGCTGCGTTACGCTGACCCGAGCTACGCAACACATAAATTAGGAGATGCTGTGGATATTCATGAATATCAGGCGAAAGAAATTTTAAGCGGTTACGGCGTTAAAATCGCTGAAGGCGGTATGGCCTACAGCCCTGAAGAAGCCGTGCAACGCGCCAGAGATATTGGCGGACACATTTGGGCGGTAAAAGCGCAGATTCATTCGGGCGCACGCGGCAAGGCGGGCGGCATTAAAATCTGCAAGACCCACGATGAAGTTGAGGCGGCGGCCGAAGCGTTGCTGGGTAAAAGACTGGTCACTCATCAAACCGGCCCTGCCGGTAAAGTGTGCGGCAGACTGTACGTTGAAGCCGGAACCGACATCGCCAAGGAAATGTATTTCTGTTTCCTGGTTGACCGCAGTTCGGAGCGCATCGTCATGGTTGGTTCCGCTCAAGGCGGCATGGAAATCGAGGATTTGGCCGAAAACAATCCCGATGCGATTACCAAAATTTACATCGAACCTGCCGTAGGTTTGCAAGATTATCAGGCGCGTGAAATGGCCTTTGCCTTGGGCCTGGATCCCGAATTGTTGAGCCATGCCGTTAAAACCATCCGCGGTTGTTACCGCGCTTTGCGTGAACTCGATGCGAACATGCTTGAAATCAATCCGCTGGTGGTTACCCGCAGTAACGAGTTGGTCGCTTTGGACGCCAAAATGGGCTTTGACGACAACGCGCTGTTCCGTCAGCAAAAAATCTCCGAATTACGCGATAAAACCCAGGAAGATCCCCGTGAAATGGCGGCTGCCGACCGTGGTTTAAGCTACGTCGGCCTGGATGGAGACATCGGCTGCATGATCAACGGCGCGGGTTTGGCGATGGCGACAATGGACATGATTAAGCTGGCCGGCGGCGAGCCTGCCAACTTCCTCGACGTAGGCGGCGGCGCATCGGCCGAACGAACCGAAAAAGCGTTCCGTTTGGTATTGGCCGACAAGGGTGTAAAAGCCATGCTGGTTAATATTTTTGCCGGCATCAACCGTTGCGACTGGATTGCCGAGGGCGTTGTCGAGGCGGTCAAGAAAATCGATATGAAAATACCGCTGATCGTCAGATTGTCAGGCACCAACGTTGAAGAAGGCCGCAGGATTATCGCGGAAAGCGGCCTGCCTATCATTACCGCCGAAACCTTGGCCGAAGCGGCTGAAAAAGCGGTGCAGGCGCGCAATGAAGCGGTTGCAAAAGAAGCGGCACAGGGAGCATAAGATGGCTATTTTAATTGACGAAACAACACGCATTATTGTCCAGGGCTTTACCGGAAAAATCGGCAGTTTTCACGCCCAAGACATGATCAACTACGGCTCTAACGTCGTCGGCGGCATCACTCCCGGCAAAGGCGGCCAAACCCATTTAGGCCGGCCGGTTTTTAATACCGTAAAAGAAGCCGTTCGCGAGGTTGGGGCTGAAGCCAGTATTATCTTTGTCCCACCCGCTTTTGCTGCCGATTCGATCATGGAAGCGGCCGATGCGGGCATTAAATATTGTGTCGCGATTACCGACGGTATCCCGACTCAGGACATGATGACGGTTAAAAACTTTCTGCGCCGTTTCCCGGCAGAGCAAAGAATGATCCTGACCGGCCCCAATTGCGCAGGCACTATCAGTCCGGGTCGCGCGATGCTGGGCATTATGCCGGGGCATATCTACATGAAAGGCAATGTCGGCATCGTCGGCCGTTCAGGCACTTTAGGGTATGAGGCGGCCGACCAAATGAAACGTCTGGGTATCGGCATTTCAACCTCCGTCGGTATCGGCGGCGACCCGATCAACGGTAGTTCGCACCGCGATATTCTGGAAAAATTTGAAGCCGACCCTGAAACTAAGGTGGTGGTCATGATTGGCGAAATCGGCGGCCCGCAAGAAGTTGAAGCCGGGATTTTCGCCAAAGAACACATGAGCAAGCCGGTAGTCGCCTATATCGCCGGATTGACTGCACCGGAAGGCCGCCGCATGGGCCACGCCGGTGCGATTATTTCAGCAGCAGGCGAAAGCGCCGCCGAAAAAGTGGCCATGTTAAAAGACTTGGGCGTCACCATCTGCCCGACACCGGCGGCTATGGGCGAAACGGTGGCCGCTGTGTTGGCGAAGATGTAAACGAAAGATACGAAAAGGCAAAGGACAAAGGGCGAAAGGCACAAGGTTTTTTTACCTTTTGTCTTTCGCCCTTTGTCTGCTTTTATTTTTAATACCCATAGGGCGTAAATGAAAATACTTATTCTTGGGGCCGGCGTTACCGGATCGTCGGTTGCCGGGGCATTGGCAAGCGAGGAGAACGATATTGTAGTCGTCGATTTCAGGACGGAGTTGCTCGACGCATTAAAAGAGCGTTTCGATATTGCCACAGTCGCGGGTAATGCGGCGCATCCTAGGGTGCTCGAACAAGCCGGCGCCCGGACTGCTGATATTATTATCGCGGTTACCGACAGTGATGAGACCAACATGCTGGCGTGTGTAATCATTAATGCGCTGTACAGTCGCCCGAAAACGATTGCACGGGTACGCGCGGTCGATTACCTGAAAAATCCCCAATTGTTCGGCCCGAACGGTATTCCGGTAGATATTGTGATCAGCCCGGAACAAATTGTCATGGAGGCTATCCGCAATTTAATTGAGTTTCCCGGTGTTCAGCATATTTCCGATTTTGCCGATGGTCTGGTGCGCCTTTTTTCAGTTAAGGTGGTGGCGGACGGTTCTTTAACCGGTAAGAAAATTAAAACCCTGAAAGAGCGTTTGGTTGGCGGTAAAATTCGCGTGGTGGCGATTTTCCGGCAAGGTATTCCGTTGGCGGTGAGCGGCGACGCCGTTATTGAAACGGGTGATGAGGTGTTTTTCGTGGCGCCTCGCGAAGAAGTGCGCGGGGTCTTGAAAGAACTGAACAAGCTTGAGGCCCCGTTAAAGCGAATTATCATCGCAGGCGGCGGCCATGTCGGCAAGCGTTTGGCGCTGGCGCTGGAAAGCGATCATCAAGTGAAAATTATTGAAAAAGACCCCAAGCGTGCTCACAAAATAGCTAACGATCTTGATCACACGGTGGTGCTTCTAAGCGATTGTGCCGATGAGGCATTGTTGATTGATGAGTCTATCGACAGTACCGATTTGTTTTGTGCAATTACCGAAAATGACGGCGTCAACATTGTTTCCGCTTCCTTGGCAAAAAGTTTGGGCGCGCGGAAGGCTATCTGTTTGCTCAATCATGTCTCATACAGCAAGCTATTGCCCGGAACGGGGATTGATGTTGCGGTATTACCTAATCAGGAAACGCTCGGCAGTATTTTAAAGCATGTGCGCCGAGGCGACGTGGCGCAGGTCAGTTCCCTATGCGGCGGCACAGCCGAGGCTATCGAGGCTATTGCACACCAAAGTCAGGATCTGAATTCCGTTGTTGGTCGTAGGGTGGATGCTATCAGCTTTCCTGAAGGCATCGTGATGGGGGCGTTGATACGCAACAAGCAGGTTGTTGCGATTCATTGCGACACGGTATTTGAAGAAGGCGATCATGTAGTGATGTTTGTGATGGATAAAAAACTGGTTGTAAACATCGAGAAAAAATTCCAGCCTCTTTAGTTAAGGGCAGGCTAAGGACTAAAGGCGAAAAACCTTTGTTCTCGGTCTTTTGCCTTTAGTCTTGAACCTTTCGCTTTGAACCTAACCTCATGAATGTCATCTTTACAATCATCAATATTTTCGGCTTAGTCACCATAGGGTTCAGTGGTTTGATGGCTACTTGCTGGCTGACCTCAGCGATAGCTGATGACGGCGCTGTCACGGCTTTTTCCCAGGGGACGATGATTACCTTGTTAATGGGGGCGTTGATGTTTGTTCCGACGCTACGGATACCGAAAAAAGTGACGCGGCAAACAGGTTTTTTGATGGTGGCGATTACCTGGTCGGTAACGCCGGTTTTTTGCACTCTGCCGCTGATGATTTACCAGCCTGAATTGAGTTTTATCGACGCTTATTTCGAGACGGTTTCCGGGCTTACTACGACCGGTGCGACCATATTCAGCGGTATTGACCAGTTGCCGATGTCGATCAATTTGTGGCGACATGAGCTGAACTGGATAGCGGGTATGGGCATTATTATCTTTGCGGTTGCTATTTTACCTATTCTGGGTGTCGGCGGCATGCAGTTGTATATTGCAGAGTCGCCGGGAACTGTAAAGGAATCCGATTTGCCGCCGCGTATCGCGCAAACGGCTAAAGCTTTATGGCTGGTCTATGCGGGCATCACGCTGGCCTGCGTTGTCGCCTTGCGCTTGGCGGGCATGAATTGGTTTGATGCAATCTGCCATGCATTTTCCGCGATGAGTTTAGGCGGGTTCTCCACCCATGATAGCAGTATAGGTTTTTTTAATTCACTGTCTATCGAGATGGTATTAACTATCTTCCAGTTGCTGGCGGCGATCAATTTTGCTACTCATTTTGTGGCGCTTAGAAAACTTTCGTTCACCCCCTATGTCGATGACAGGGAAGCCAGAGGCTTTCTCGCGTTGGTGCTGGGAAGCTGCGTAGTGACGGCTGGGGTGCTGTGGCATGCAGGCACCTATCCTGATTTTTTTACCGCGTTACGTCATGCAACGTTTAATCTGGTTACTATTGCGACTGATTCCGGATTTTCCAGTCAGGACTTTAATCAATGGCCTATCTTTGTGCCGATGTGGATGTTGTTTTTAAGTTGCGTTTCGGCTTCTTCAGGTTCTACAGGCGGCGGTATCCGTATGATTCGCACGATCATCCTGATGAAACAAGCGCGCCTGGAACTGTTTAAATTTATTCATCCTTTTGCGGTTAGACCGATGAAAATCGGCAATACCGTAGTCAATAACAAAATTGTTGCTTCCGTGACCGGATTTATTTTTCTGTATTTCATCAGCATCGTCATTCTGGTATTCATGCTGCTGTTGAGCGGGTTGGATTTTATAAGCGCTTTTTCGGCGATTATCGCCTGCTTTAACAATGCCGGTCCCGGTCTTAATCAAGTGGGGCCGGCGACCAATTACGCCAGTCTGAGCGATATTCAGACCGGTATCTGTACATTCGCAATGCTTCTGGGGCGGGTGCAAATATTTTCTATTGTGATTCTGTTTGTGCCGGAATTCTGGAGAAAATAATTTGCGTCAGAATTGAGGCAGGTGATGCTGCCTTAGTAATTTACGCGGTTATAAGGCATGGGGAGTGCGGAGAATGAGGGGGAGGGTATAAAAGTCTTTAAAGCCTGTAAAAACAAAAAGCCCGGCATATAGCCGGGCTTTTTGGTACTGCGAGCGCTCTATTTACAGTTGAATAGAGCTAGAAACTTTTTGTGCAGATTTATCTGGATCGTCCAGGCAGCCAGACAAGCCAACAATCATTAACGCCATAGCTATAAGAGACAAAATTTTATTCATAAGAATATCCTCCAAAGGGGTTTGAATTATTTTTATTAATTTGCGCCATTAAATTAAAGCACATGCATTTTATATCATGACTCGAATGATGATGCAATAATAAAAACCAATAATCATTTACGCAATTAAAGCTCGTTGATATTGTCAGGTAAATCAAAAGAGATCTGTTCGTCGGTCCATTTTGCCGTTCCGATAGTGGTCCACTGTGGAGTTAAATTTTTGTGTAATTGGTCTTCAACCCAGTAAGAAGGCGCGCTGATTTTTTTTAGCTTTATGTTGAAAACGGCATTATCAAGGTTCAAGCCGATCTTTTGTCCCCAGAAAGCAGTGACTTTCATGATAAGTTTATGTAAGCGTTTATTGTCAATGTTGGGTGTAACGGCAATATTGGCCCACATCGAATGAACGCGACCCCAGTTGGGGGCAAGAAGACGACCTTGCTCATTGACAAAAGGCAGCCAACGTTCAGCGCCGTTTGAGTCGGTATAGGTCATCGCTAAAATATGGTCATAACCGGCAAAATGGTCGTGCAGATAAAGCGCATGGGGAGTAATGCCTAAAAAGGTCTGGGAGACCATTAAAACGGCATTGCTGGCTTGTGATAAGGGGCTTTGAGGGGTGTCGGCATTAAGTCTGTAAATAAGCCCGTAATGAATCGAGCTGTTTAATTGCAAAACGAGCAGCGCAATCAATATTTTTGTGAGCTTCCTGGAAAAAGCGTTCGGTTTTTGCTCGGCAAAGGTTTCAAAAAACTGATGATATAAGGTCGTGTCCGTTATGGCTTGGGGTACTGGGCAGGCGGATGAGCAGGGGATGCGCTTGCGTGTATCGGCAATAGACCGGTATTTTTTTAAGGCAAATTGATGGATTCCCGGAAGGCTTAAAAAAACACCTATCGGAAATAAATAGCGCATTTTTATGAATATCCGGCTATAGGTGTCGACGCCTGAATAAATTCGGCCCGCGCTATCCAGTGCGTATAAGTCGGTTAACAGGGTCTCGTTATTAATGGACGCAAGTTCCGGGTAATGTGCGGCATGTTCCTGAGCGTTTTTGAAGTCTATGCAATTGAATACATCAAAATGATTAAGGACCAGAACGGTACGATTACACAAAGGACACAGCTGATCATAAAATACGGTAAGAGAAGGCTGTTTTGCGGTAACCAGCCGGCCAATACAACGCCACCATTTGAAAGGGACCAGTAAGGTATAAAAGCTCAGCATCCCAAGGCCAAAAGGATAAATATTGAAGGACAAGGTGATACCGAGATGAAGCCCGCAGCCGATCAATAAATAGACGATGCGTAGCCGGCGCTTGGCGAAAAAGAAAATAAAGGTAAATTGGAAGATTAAAATCGTATAGCCAAGGATGTTTTGCAACAGTTTATTGTTCAGCAAGTAAGACATGTCGATGGCTGAAACATAATAAGGCTGTGTCGCCGGTAACCAAGTGCCCAAGCCGTTGCGCCAGTGTTCGGCAAACATCTTGTGTATGGCTGAGTCAAAGTAGAGGAAGCCGAGACAGATAGCAACCGGCAGGTAGTAGGCAAGAACTGATACGGTCGGTTTCGGGTAGTTGCTGTAATGAGTAAAAGGCGTACTCAGTTTGTATCGAAGATTGTCGAGTGAAAATGCCCTGTCTCCCGGCATAAAAAGCAGAAAAAATCCCGTCCCGATCATGAATAAATCAAAGCCGCCGTCAAAATCCCGTTGCATCGGTGTGAAATTAACAAAAATAATCCAAATGATGTAATTGCAGGTTATTGCAAATCGGTAGCGGTAGCCGGTCACAATAAAGGCGGCAATAACGCCCCAAAGGCACAAGAAGAAAGGAATCATCGGGAATTCGACGTCTATATAGGGAACGGGGTCGAAAATTAAATGATTAAAGTACAGCAGGAAAATGATTTCCTGTAGCGTGATCAAGCCGTAAAAAATCCGGAATAAGCCTATGCCGGTGGCTGGAGCTTGCTTGGAATGAAGTTCTAAGAGTTTAGCGGAGATAAGTTTATACATTTCATGATTCGGAAAATCGAGAGGATGTATAAATTATATAAGAAATGTAGGGTTAATGTATTGAAATGTGCAGACAAAACAAAGGCCGCCCCCAACTCATGATGAGCTGAAGTGAGCGGCCTAAGTTGATATTAAATCGGTTGACGGCTTATTTTTCGTCGTCTGGGTGCTCAGCAAATACCCACTTTACTAGGAAGTAGCCAGCAGCTATAACTACAACCGCGCCGACCATACCAGCTGGTTCTTTTAACATTTCGGTGATATCTAAGATCGCTCCCATGGGATGTCCTACCTATAATTTTGTATTTTTAGAAATAATGCTAAGTTACATAGCAAACGGAATGAGCATAATACTTTAGGAAAAGTTAAAGTCAAGGCTTATTGTTGCGCGGTTTGAGTGATGGGATATAAATAATGTTTCCGCTTGAAATTTATTGCTCGATAGCCAATGTGGTATAGTTTAGAATCTGTTTTTTGAGTGCTGATACATTTTAGATAAGGAATTATGATGAATAGATGCGTTAAAATATTACCACTGGTCGCAATTTTCTTTACGTTATCGGCAAATGCTGACGTCCAACTAAAAGATAATTCTGAAATTTTAGGGAAATGGAATCTTCATGACGAAGCTGTCTCGTTAACTAGCCCCAAAAAGGCTGTGACTCAGGAATGGGAATTTAAGGAGGATGGAACACTTATTTCATCGGCAACTGATGTCGCAGGACGAATCAGTGCGTTGAAGATTGCATTGAAGTATTCCATCGAAAATGGCGAAATCAAAAAACAGTCCGCTCCTGGACGAGAAAAATACGAATCTTGCAAGGTAATTGAAAAACAGGGTTCGGAGATGATTTTAAAGTGTACATATTTCTTCTTTCTAACAAAAAAATAATTTAAAAAAAGGATACAGATATGATTGGTGGCATTGTAATGATTTTAGTGGCTCTCTGGATTTATCAGTCGGCTATGAGAGCAAAAACAAGTAATGTAATGATGTGGGTCGCGATTGGTGCTGTTACATTTTTCGTTGTGCAGCTGGGATTCATCGATCTCAACCTTTATATTTTAGAGGCTATAAGAAGCGGTGAAGGCGGCAGCGATTACGAACGTGATTTAATCAGTGTCGGCGACAGAAAAAACGAAGGCGGTTTTCAGGGATTTGGCGGCGTTCTGCTGTCGGTTTACTTGGAATTAATGCCGTCAGTTGTCGGCGTTTTAGCGGCCGCGTTGATTCGGGTAAAGTTTATTACCAAAGAACCGATTACTGTCGGTAATTTATTTGGCGACGTTAAAGAAATGTTCCAAAGCATCAAGCAAAGCTTTAAAACCTCTGGTCAGTAAGACGTAATGTTAGTTAAAAAAAGCCCAAGCAGTGCTTGGGCTTTTTTTATGGTTGCGGGTTACAGCGGTTTTGATTTCTAACCGCCCAAAACGGTAGAAACAAGAAATACAAGACCGCAAATAAAAAGCACGGTAAAAATCACCCCCGCAATAATATACGTTGAAAGAGATCCCTGTTCGAAGTCCTTTTGCCGATTTTCGTCACTTTGTACCCCAATGGCGGCAGCTAGAACGCTCTTTATGATTTGAGTAATCGTTGGTTTTGACATGTTCATCTCCGGCAAAAATAGAAAAAAATGATAGTGCGTGATTGTTTTTTAAGCAATGAATATATCCAAAACCAATAACCCTTGGACCGTTCCTATGAGCAAAACAGAATTATTAAAACAGCAACTATCCCAGCGCATTTTATTTCTCGATGGCGCGATGGGTACGATGATCCAAAGCTACAAGCTGGAGGAAAAAGATTATCGCGGTGAACGTTTTGCTCAATGGGAGGTCGATCTTAAGGGAAATAACGATCTGTTATCGATAACCCAGCCGGACATCATTAAAGCCATTCATAGCGCTTATTTCGAAGTCGGCTCAGACATCGTTGAAACCAATACCTTCAACGCGACCAGTATCGCGATGGCCGATTACAAAATGGAATCGCTGGCGTATGAGATCAATGTCGCGTCGGCGCGTGTGGCCAGAGAGGCGGCTGATGAATATACCCAAGAGACCCCGGAAAAGCCGCGTTTTGTCGCCGGCGTATTAGGCCCTACCAACCGCACGGCGTCCATGTCGCCCGATGTCAACGATCCGGGTTTTCGTAATATTTCATTCGACGACTTGGTCGTAGCCTATACCGAAGCCACCAAAGGCCTGATTGACGGCGGCGCGGACATTATCCTGATTGAAACCGTTTTCGATACCCTGAATGCCAAAGCCGCCATTTTTGCGGTTGAACAGGTTTTTGAGCGGATTGGCTACAAACTGCCGGTGATGATTTCCGGCACGATTACCGACGCATCCGGCAGAACGCTGTCAGGGCAAACCGTTGCCGCCTTCTGGAATTCGCTGAAACATGTTCAGCCGATTTCTTTCGGCTTTAACTGCGCGTTGGGCGCAACCGAATTGCGCCAGCATATCGATGAATTATCGGGCATTGCCGACACCTATATTTCCGCTCACCCTAACGCAGGCTTGCCCAACGAGTTCGGCGAATATGACGAAACGCCCGAAGCGATGGCCCAAGAGTTGGCCGATTGGGCGAAAAACGGCTACCTGAATATTATCGGCGGTTGCTGCGGAACCTCGCCTGCCAATATCAAAGCGATAGTCGAGGCCGTGCAAAAATACAGCCCCAGACAAATTCCCGAGATACCCAAACAATGCCGGTTATCGGGGCTCGAACCGCTGAACATCGGCCCGGATTCGCTATTCGTCAATGTCGGCGAGCGCACCAACGTGACCGGTTCGGCGGCATTCAAACGTCTGGTTATTGAGGGCGATTTTGAAACGGCGCTGGATGTCGCCAAGCAGCAAGTCGAAAACGGCGCACAAATTATCGACATCAACATGGACGAAGGTATGCTGGACTCCAAAGAGGCGATGGTCCGCTTTTTGATGTTGATCGCGTCCGAGCCGGACATTGCCAAAGTGCCGATCATGCTGGATTCGTCCAAATGGGAGATTTTGGAAGCGGGCCTTAAATGCATCCAGGGCAAAGGCGTGGTTAATTCCATCTCGCTGAAAGAAGGCGAAGCGGCGTTCATCGAACACGCCAAACTGGTGCGCCGCTATGGCGCGGCGGTTATCGTGATGGCTTTCGACGAGGAAGGCCAAGCCGATACCAAAGCCCGGAAAATCGAAATATGCCAACGGGCTTACAAGATTCTGACCGAACAAGTCGGCTTCCCGCCCGAAGACATCATTTTCGACCCCAATATCTTCGCTGTCGCCACCGGCATCGACGAGCACAATAATTACGGCGTGGATTTCATAGAAGCCACCCGCGAGATCAAGCGCACCTTGCCTTATGCGCTGATTTCAGGCGGCGTTTCCAACGTATCGTTTTCATTTCGGGGTAATAATCCGGTGCGGGAAGCGATCCATGCCGTGTTTTTATACCATGCGATACAGGCGGGCATGGATATGGGGATCGTCAATGCCGGCCAGCTGGCGATTTACGAGGACATTCCGCGTGATTTACGCGATGCGGTTGAAGCGGTCATATTAAATACCCACGACGGCAGCGGCACCGACAAATTGCTGGAGCTCGCCGAGAAATACCGCGGCGACGGCAGCAGCTCTTCAAAAGAGCAGGATCTGGAATGGCGCAGCTGGCCGGTCAGAAAACGTCTGGAACATGCGCTGGTCAAAGGCATCACCGATTACATCGACGAAGACACCGAACAGGCGAGACTGGAAGCCGAAAGACCGCTGCACGTCATCGAAGGCCCGCTAATGGATGGTATGAACGTAGTCGGCGACTTGTTCGGCGCGGGCAAAATGTTCCTGCCGCAAGTAGTCAAGTCGGCGCGGGTCATGAAAAAGGCCGTGGCTTATTTGATGCCGTTCATGGAAGCCGACAAAGCCGCAGGCGATAGGCAAACCAACGGCAAAATCCTGATGGCGACCGTCAAAGGTGACGTGCATGACATCGGCAAGAACATCGTCGCGGTGGTGCTGCAATGCAACAACTACGATGTAATCGATATGGGCGTGATGGTGCCTGCCGAAAATATTTTGCAAACCGCGCGCTTGGAAAACGTCGACATCATCGGTTTAAGCGGCCTTATCACGCCGTCGCTGGATGAAATGGTGCATGTCGCCAAAGAAATGCAGCGCCAGGGCTTTACCATCCCGTTGATGATAGGCGGCGCAACCACTTCGCGCGCGCATACCGCGGTAAAAATCGCCCCGAATTACGACGGCCCGATTGTTTACGTGACCGATGCGTCTCGCGGCGTCGGCGTCGCCAGCAACTTGCTGAGCGCCGATTTAAAAGACGAATTCGTAAAAAGCATCAGCGAAGAATACGAGGAAGTCCGGGAACGGCACAAAGGCCGCGAGGCCAAAACCAAGCAACATCCGTTGGAAGAAGCCCGGCGCAATAAATTCAACTGGGGCAACTACGAGCCGGTTAAACCGTCGTTTCTGGGCATCAAGGTCATCGACCATTTCCCGTTGGACACGCTGGTCTGGTATATCGACTGGTCGCCGTTTTTCCAAACCTGGGAAATGGCTGGAAGCTATCCCAAAATACTCGACGACAAAGTCATCGGTGTTGAAGCCAGAAAACTGTTTGACGACGCTCAGGATATGCTGAAAAAAATCATCCGTGAAGAATGGCTCAGCGCCCGCGCCGTGGTCGGCTTCTTCCCGGCCAACAGCGACGGCGATGATATCGTGGTCTACACCGACGACAGCCGCACCGATAAAAAGGAAATCCTGCATCATTTGCGTCAGCAAAACGTCAAAGCGCCGGGCAGGCCTAACTATTGCCTGTCCGACTTTATCGCCCCGGTTGACAGCGGCAAAGCCGACTACATCGGCGCTTTCGCGGTAACGACCGGCATCGGCATAGAACAAAAACTGCAAGAGTTTGAACGGGACAATGACGATTACAGCGCGATCATGTTGAAAGCGCTGGCCGACAGGTTGGCCGAAGCGTTTGCGGAATACATGCACCAAGTGGTCAGGAAAGAGTATTGGGGCTATGCCCAAGATGAAACTCATGAGGCCGAGCAATTAATTAACGAAGCCTATCAAGGCATACGGCCGGCGCCCGGTTATCCTGCCTGCCCCGATCATACCGAGAAAGGCAAGCTGTTCGAATTGCTCAACGTGACCGAACATACCAGCATTGAACTGACCGAAAGCTATGCGATGTACCCGGCATCGGCGGTAAGCGGCTGGTATTTTTCCCATCCCGAATCGCAGTATTTTAACGTCGGCAAGATAGATAAAGACCAGCTGCAGGATTACGCCAGACGTAAAGGCATTGCCGAAGAAGTCGCCGAGCGTTGGCTGGCCGCGCATTTGCATCATTGATATGCGCTTGATACTGTTCGGCACATCCGGCTGCCATCTTTGCGAACAGGCGGAGGTTATTGTTAATGCCTGTGTGCCGGATGGGGTTGAGACTGTGGATATTGCCGAGCAGGAGCAGTGGCAGGAGCAGTATGCTGTGCGCATTCCGGTTTTATATGATCCGGAAACTAAACAGGAGCTGGGTTGGCCGTTTGATTTGGCTGAGGTTGAAGATTTTGTTTGTCGTGTAGCCCGTATGTAGCGTAGCGGAATATGGGATGATTGGAGGGTCCTCCAGACGCTTGCTATGAAGCCCATATTGAATACCAAACGGTACGCTCAGCGTACCCTACATGGCTTAGCATCAGTCAGTTAGATGCCCATAATTTGAGACTTAAAATTGAAAAGGCAAAAAAGAAATCCTGAAAAATTTGAAGCTTTTAATTTGTTTTCGGCGATGGGATATAAGCTTAATGATTCAATCGCTGAGGACAAATTCATAAAAGAAGTTCGGCGATCCCTCAAAAACAGCAAAAGTAACGATACAGCAATTTATGGAAAGCGAACAGAACTTCTATTTGCTTATATTGTTCGCGCATTAGGAAGTGTTGCGCTATTAAAACAAGAAGATTCTGGCGATGTTTATTATTTTGATGAGGAAGTAATTACCCCAGATTACAGGCTCATATTTAAAGATAGTAGTCAGCTAATGGTAGAAGTAAAAAATTTCCGCCAGAAGCAGCCTTCCGAAAAGTTTTCAATTAAAAAAAATTATTACAATAAATTAGAGAGATACGCCAAATTAAATAATGTAGAGCTTAAATTGGCAATTTATTTTTCAAATTGGAATCAGTGGGTCTTGCTTTCAATCGATGCCTTTGAAGTAGATGGAGAGTTATTTACCATCGATTTATCAAAAGCTTTAATGATGTCGGAAATGTCCATCATTGGAGACATGATGATAGGTACTAGTCCTGATTTGGAAATACATTTTCTTACTAATGAAGACGAAGCTAACGAAATCGACCATGTGGGTCAAGCCATTTTTATTAACAGAGACATCAAGATTTATTGTGCGGGCAATGAAGTTACGGACGCATCAGAGAAAGGGATGGCTTTTCATTTAATTAAATTTGGCGATTGGGTTGAGAAAGAATGTGAAGCTATTGTTAAAAATAATAAGCTTGTTGGCATGAAGTTTATTTTTACCCCTAAAGATCATACAGCAGAAAATTTTTCTATAATAGGGACGTTAAGTTCCATAATTTCAAAAATGAACCGCGAATATACTGTTAAAGATGGAAAAGTCATTGCGGTAGATATTAAGATTCCAAGCTTTGTTTTAAGTGTATTTGTTAATAAAAACTATAATGGGCAACATCTGCCTTTATGGCGATTTGACATACAGAGAAATTCAAATTCGTAAGCGAAAACACGGATTTGTAAGGATTTCCTGATATGCACTACGACAGGTTACCATCAGGGCCGTAGGATGTGCCTTCCAAGCGGGCCGGGGTTTGCAACCCCGGCCCTAACGTTTTCGCGATTTCTGAGCCAAATGGCTAAACTTAACCAACGCAAAACGTTTCGGACGGGGCAACATGCCCCGTCCGGCTGTTCGGTATGATACGCCAAGTAAAAACCAGCCATCTTGAAGTAAGATTTATAGGAGAAAACCATGCAAGCTATAGAATTCGAAACGCATCTTGAAAATGGCCTGATTCACTTACCTGTTTCTTACCAACACTGGCAAGAAGGTAAGCACGTTAAAGTCATTGTGTTAGTTGATGAAAGTGCGGATGACCGATTAGAGCAACAAAATCGGCAATCTATTAACCGCCACGCCGGAAAAGTCAGTCTGACTCAAGATCCTTTAGACTTTCAAAAGAGCATACGAGATGAATGGGCATGAGTATCGTTTTAGATACCAACGCAGTGCTCTATTTTTTAGCGGGGCGTTTAGCAGAGCCTTTGCCACAGGCTGATTTTTATGTTTCGGTGATTACCGAAATCGAATTATTGTCCTACCCATTGCTCAAGATGGAGGATGAAACTGAAATTCGCTCTTTCTTAAACGATGTAACGATTATTGATTTAACTGAAACGATTAAACAATCGGCGATTGCTCTTCGTCGCCAATATAGACTCAAATTACCCGATGCCCTGATTGCGGCAACCGCACATAATTTAAATGCAGCGTTATTTACTAATGACATTAAGTTGCTGAATATAAGCGAGTTACCTATAAAATCTTTGTTACTAAAATCATAAAATCATAAAATCATAAAATCTGTAAGGCGAATTATTTGCAGGGTGATTCGCTGCTAAGCAATCCACCGCAACTGTTATGAAAAACTATCTATTGCTATTTACTGCCTTAGCCTGTCTAGGCTGCGCACCTGCCAATCAACTGAACCGCTTTTATTTCGGCATGAATAAACCTACCGGTGGAGCCGTCAATGATCAGGAGTTTAATCGGTTTTTGCAGCAAGAAATCAGCTCGCGTTTCCCTAACGGCTTAACGCTGTTTGAAGCAAAAGGGCAATGGCAAGGTGCAAACGGCGCGATTGAACAGGAAAAAAGCCGGGTGGTGGAAATCGTTTGCGATGATACGCCGGAAAACCGCGACAAAGTCGCCGCTATCGCCGCAAAATATAAGGCATTGTTTGCACAAGAGGCGGTGATGGTCATTAAAAGCCAGCCTGAAATTGTTTTTCATTAATAATCAGAATTTAAAGCGGTCTCACGATAAAGCTGTAAGGCGGATACATGGTAGCGTTTCCGGCGAATTCGGGTGATGATTGCCGGAAACGCGGGATGCCCGCTGCCGCTTGAACCGGCTTATTGCTGCCGCCATGACGGATTCAGCAATTTCTGCCAGGCGTTGTCAGCTTCCGGGCGATAGTCTATCGATTGCCGAGGAGATATTTCGTTGAACACAACAACCGCAGAGAGCTATCGCGCCAGATTCCGCAAAGTGCTTGAGTACATCGACGCCAATCTGGACGACGAGCTTAGCGTAAAGCAACTCAGCAGTGTTGCCGCTTTCTCGAAATATCATTTCCACCGGCAGTTTGCTGAATTTTTTGGAATCGGAGTCTACAAATACGTCCAGCTATGCCGGATGAAACGGGCTTCCTATCAGCTTGCATTTCGCTGCGGCAGTCAAGTTATCGACATTGCATTGGTCAATGGTTACGAAAGCCCCGAGTCGTTCTCGCGCGCATTCAGGAAGAGCATCGGGCAATCGCCGTCCGAATTCAGAAAACAGCCGCTGTGGAATCCTTGGTGCGCAACCTATCAACCATTGACTGAACTGAGGAACCATTACATGAGGTCTGCAAAACCAGCCGAACAGGTCAAGATCATCAACTTCAACGATACAAAAATCGCCGTCTTTGAGCATCGCGGCGACCCGCGACTGGTCGGGAATTCCGTGCGTAGTTTTATAGAATGGCGAAAGCAGAATCATCTGCCGCCGAAAATCAGCGCCACTTTCAATATTCTCTACGACAACCCGGCGGACGTTGCGCGAGAGAACTATCGATTTGACATCTGCGCCGCAACCGATAAAGGTGTGGGCGATAATCAATTTGGCGTTGTGGGCAAGATAATTCCGGGTGGCCGATGCGCCGTGCTGCGGCATATCGGTTCCGACGATACGCTCGGCGAGACGGTCAGTTATCTGTACTCGGAATGGCTGCCGCAAAGCGGAGAGACGCCGCGAGATTTTCCGCTGTATTTGCAGCGCATCCGGTTCTTTCCTGATGTGCCGGAATGCGAGGCCATTACCGATGTATTCCTGCCTCTCGGCTAGCTTGTTAAAACCCGGTCTGTCGGAGGAAAAGCGCGGGAAGGTGTAATTTTTAGGGCGCAATACAGCAAATATCACTATTGCGCCCGACAAGCCTGAATAAGCTGAAACCGTTATATGAATTTACATTCCTCTTCGCCGTTTTGTTTGATTTTGCAGACTCGCGACTTAGGCGCCGGGTTTACTTGTTGCTGGATGGATTGGATCATCTTTGCGGTTGATTGGACGATGCTGTTTATTTTTATGGCTTCAGAATCGGTTGGATTTGCTGCGGGCGTTTTTAATTCCTTTGTCAGTCCTATACCGTTTGCTATCAATACAAGTGCGACTATTCCAAATAAAATGATTTTGTATAGAGCGCTTGATTTTGTTTTTGGTTTTTCATTTCTTAGTCTTTCCAGCATGTAGTCTCGGTCTGGGATGTTCATTTTCTTCACCTCGATAGGAATGTTTGTGTTGAGTTTTTAGCGGCTTAAATCCGCCGCCTTGTCCGTTTTTTCGCTTTATGTTTTAACCGCTCCCTGTTTTCGGGATGTTTCGGCTAATGGTTTTCTGTGGTTATTCGTAAGCGTATTCGGGGAATAGCTTGATTATTGATTTTAATTCAAAGCCTTACGGCATCGAATTACCTAATAAAAAACAATATTCGGATTTGCCGGGAAGTCATTATTTTTTATCGAAGTTCTCGGTCGCACTATAAGGGCTTAAAGATCAATGGTCAAGCTATCGGGTTACGCCGCCTCGAGACCGTTACGCGGCCGCACTCGGCATCGTAAGTGACTATGTTGGGTAACTGACTTTTCATTTGACGGCATTGTCCATCTGCTGGGGAGCACTCCTTTTAAGCCATGTATTGACTGCCGGTTCTTCGGCCAGTCCCTGCCGGTTGATAAAGGTAAACGGTACGGAAACCAGCTTCATATCACGATTAATCTGAACGGTGAAATGCAGATGCGGGCCGGTGGTAAAACCGGTGTTGCCCGAATAGCCGATCAATTGACCGGCGGCCACCGCCATCCCCGGATAAACCTGGGCTTTCTCCAGTTCCAAGTGGGCGTAAAGCGCCATGGAACCGTCATCGTGCAGAATCCTGATGTTGTTGGCTTCTGAGGCGTAGGCCCTATTGGCGCCGCCCTTGGAAAAATCATCCTCGGCTTCGAGCACGATACCCGATCTGGCCGCATAAACCGGGGTGCCGATCGGCATGATAATATCTACGGCATATTTGTTCTGTTCGTCGGCATGGCTGAAACTTCCGCCGAAAGCCTGGGAAATTTGGAACGGCGTATCGGGCGCTATCGGCGGCAAATAGCTTGCGCTGGAACGGTAATGCGCTAAAGGGCGGCCGATGACATAGCGGTATTGAAGCGTAAACCGCGATGGCTGATGGTCATCAACCGGATTTATTTCAAAAAGCGTGTCCGACTTTCCCGGCGCAACTACAAAGCGCCTGGGCAAGTCGGGCGTAGCCTGTATATTGTTTTGTTCGGTAAAGTCGATTTCGACTTCAACGGGGCCGGCATAGTCGTTACGGATAAAAAACCGGGGATGCCGCTTGTCGCCCGACCGTAATAACCAGACCCATTGCTTGGGTGCCGGGGCCTTAAGCTGCCTGACCTCAAGCTTTAGCTCGGTTCCGGTCGGCTTGTCGGTAAAATGCCAGGTGCCTTGCGCATCCTGAAATTTATACAGTTTTTGAGCGGCGACACTAAACGAACAGAGCGGCAGCAGTATTAAAATTGACAGCGAGGTTTTTAATCGAGTGTTCACTGAAAAAAAGCGCCGACCTACTCTTCAGGCCGGGTGGGGAAAAAAGGATCAACGATCAAAACCGGGATAAACAGCGCAATCAGTACCGCAATCGCAACAAAAGCCGGGCTAATAACCCCCGATAGCCAATAGGCTATCAGGCTTCCCCATACCATGCGCATGGGCTTGGGTACTTTAACGATTTTCAAAATATGCTCCTCAGCGTTGAGCCTTGTTGTCTCGATAACGGGCTTCACTTATTATGACAGTTAACTTCAATGCGCGTCCATTGACAAAGGCGCTCATATTCCGAATCCAAAAACAAAACATGCATTATTCAAACAGTAAGTATTGGGATTTTTGCGCCCCGGTTGCCGGTATTTTACTCACCTTATCTTTTGCCCCGTTCGATTATTCCTGGCTGGCTTTGGCCGCGATGGCGTTTTTGTTTGCCGCTTGGCGGGGTTGTTCGGCCAAACGCGCCGCCTTGCGCGGTTATTTGTTCGGCTTGGGCGCGTTCGGTTCGGGCGTATCCTGGGTGTACATCAGCATGCACGATTTTGGCGGAGCCGGCGCGCTGGAATCGAGTCTGCTGACCGCCGTGTTTGCCGCCTTTTGGGCATTGTTTCCGGCGTTGGCGGGCTATCTTTCGGTAAAAATGAAAGGGCCGGGTCAGGTCATATTGACGCCGGTTATCTGGATGCTGGTTGAATATCTTCGCGGCTATTGGGTGCTGAACGGATTTCCCTGGCTGCAACTGGCCTATTCTCAGCTGGAAACGCCGCTGGCCGGATACATACCGGTATTGGGCGCTTACGGTGCCGGATTTATCGCGGCGTTGACGGCTTCGATCGCCGTAGAAATTTGTCGGGGTAAAAAAAGGCTGTTGCTGATAACGGCGCTTACAATCTTGTGGGGAACGGGCGCTTTGTTGCAGAACCAAACATGGACGCATGAAATTGGTCAGCCGATCCGCGTTTCGATGATACAGGGCAATATAGCGCAGGATCAAAAATGGCGGCCGGAAAATAAAATCAATACCCTGTTGAAATATAAAAGGATGACCGAAGAGCATTGGGATTCCAATGTCATTATCTGGCCGGAAACCGCCATCCCCGCCTACCTGGATCAGGTTCAAGACGCTTTTTTAGCGCCTTTGGCTAACGACGCCAAGCTGCACAATACCGATTTAATCATCAGCGTTCCTGTGCAGGAAACCGCCCCGGTTAAAAACTTCAATGCCGTAATAACCTTGGGTAAAGAGCAAGGCATGTACCGCAAGACCCATTTATTGCCTTTCGGGGAATATCTGCCGCTGCAACCTTTATCGGGATTCGTGCTCGACCTGATCAATATCAGGTTGGGAAATTTTACGCCGGGAACGGCAACCCAGCCCTTGTTGAAAGCGGGCGGCTACCCGTTCATAACGCTGATCTGTTACGAAGACGTATTCGGCGATTTGAGTGTCCGGGGCCTGCCGGATGCGGCTTTCCTGGTTAACGTGACCAATGACGGCTGGTTCGGCGATTCGATAGAGCCGCATCAGCATATGCAAATGGCAAGAATGCGGGCGATCGAAACCGGCCGCTTTTTGTTGCGATCGACCAATACGGGAATGACGGGGATTGTTTCGTCGAAAGGTGAAATCGTTGGTCAAGCTCCGCTGTTTCAGGAAACAGCGCTGACCGGAACCATAAACCCGATGGGCGGCATGACGCCTTACGCGAGATGGGGCGACAGGCCGGTTATTGGGCTAATGGTTATTTTGTTGTTCGGTTTGATGGGGTACGGCAAGGTTAATGTAGGGCGTATTAGCGTTACAGCAGTTTGACCAGTGCGGCGACAATGCTAATAGCTACCGTTATGAGAGCGCCTAGTTTTATGATGAGGCGTTGTTCAAGATCGCGCATGTCACGGTGCATATCTTCTTTAGTAACTAAATCTTTGAGATTGACTTTCAATACTTCGGACAGTGCAACGGCTTCAGCTTCGGCCTGTGCAGGAGGGACACCGGCGGCTTTCAGGGTGTTGGCGAATTTCAGGGTATCAAAAGTAATCGTGGTCATGACATGCCCTCCGGTTTTAAATTTAGTATTTAGTTTATCACGCTTAACATGCGCCGCAAATCGTCGAGCTGTTGCTGGAGGTGATAAATGCAGCCAGCCAAAAAGTCTTGCGTTGGCTAATGCCTCCTCTTAGTTTAAGCATCGTAAAAACGTTAGAATTGTTGCAGCAGGTGAAGTACTAAGTCTAAACAACTACCGTCCAATTTCTCGATTTCTTGTTTTAAATCTTCTTTAGTTGTCATTGCAATGCCCCGTTATATTGGTTTCGTAGCGCGTAGGATGGGTAGAACGCAGTGAAACCCATCTCAATGATAGTAAATCATGATGGGTTTTGTTATCACTCCACCGATCCTACCGTGCTTTAAAAATCCGCGTAAATCCGCCCAATCCGCGTCATCCGTGTTCTATTTTTAAAACCTAATCACTGCCTTAAATCCTTAACCACGCGCACCACTTCATTGTCACCTGCGATAGTTTCAATGCTGAAACCCAGCTTGGCAACCAGCGACAACATCGGCTTGTTGACAGCCAGCACTTCGCCTTCGAAGAACGACAAGCCTTTGGCTTTGGCTGTCTGCAACAAGGTTTTCATCAGTTTGGTGCCGATGCCCATGCATTGGCAGTCGTCGGCAACGACCAGCGCAAATTCCACCGAATTGCCGTCCGGGTTGACCATGTAGCGGCCCACGCCCAATTCGTTCGGCATGTTTTCGTCCTCGGTGACCGCAACAAAGGCAATTTCGCGGTCGTAATCGATCTGGGTGAAGCGCACCACCATTTCCGGCGTCAGTTCCTGCAAGGCCTGCATAAAACGGAAATATTTAGTGCGTTCGGACAGACGATGGACGAAATCTTTTTCCATGCCCGCATCTTCAGGGCGGATCGGCCTGATCGTAACATTGACGCCGTTCGATAATTGATGATGCTGGATCAGTTCATGCGGATAAGGATGGATCGCCATATGCGAATAAGGCGAAAGTTGGTGCGATGTTTCGGCTTTAATACGCGCATCAACCGCCATTACGCCGTGTTCGTCGACAATCAGCGGATTAATATCCAGCTCCAGAATCTCAGGCAGCTCGCTGACCATAGTCGATACATTCAGCAGCACGTCCACCAGCGCTTGTTTATTGGCGACGGGTAACTGACGGAACGCTTCCAGGTATCTGGCCGCCTTGGTTTTGGCGATCATTTGCTCAACCATATACGCATTCAACGGCGGCAGCGCGACGGCGCTGTCCTTCAAAATTTCCACCATCGTGCCGCCTAGGCCGACGCTGATCGCCGGGCCGAATACAGGGTCCCTGACCACGCCTATCATCAGCTCGCGCCCGCTGGGGGATTTGAACATCGGTTCAACCGTCATGCCGACTTCGGTGATTTCGGGATATTTTTGCTTAATGGCCGACTCCATTTCCATGAAGTGCTGCGAAACTTCCTTAACGCTGTTGATATTAAGCCGCACGCCGCCTATATCGGATTTGTGGCTGAACTCGGCCATATTGATTTTTAACACGACCGGAAAGCGCATCGATTCAGCGGCAATCATCGCATCCTTGGCGCTGGAAACCTTGATGGTCTGGTTGACCGGGATGTGGAATGCGGCCAGGATGGCTTTGGCTTCCTGCGCGGTTAAAACCTGGCGGCCTTCCGAAAGCACCCGTTCGATAATCAAGCGCGCGCCCGTAACATCGGGTGTCGCCAATTCATCGGTAGGCGAGGGGATTTGTTTCAGCAGGATCTGGTTCTGGCTATAGCTGGCCAGGAATGAAAACGCATCGACCGCAATTTCCGGCGTACTGAAGTGAGCCACCTTGCTGTTGGCGAAAAGATTGCGGCCTTCCTGAACCCGTGCGCCGCCCGTCCATGACGCCAACACCGGTTTTTTGCTGGTTTTTGCGCCTTCAATAATGCACTCGGCGACTTGCGTCGGATTGGTCATCGCCTGGGGCGTCAAAATCACCAGTATGCCGTCGATATTTTTGTCTTTAAGGCAAATTTCCAGCGCTTTTTGGTAACGTTCGGAGGTCGCATCGCCCAGAATATCGACAGGATTGTCATGCGACCAGTGTACCGGCAACACCTCGTTTAGTGCGGCGATGCTGGCAGGGCTCAGTTCCGCCATTTGCACGCCGACGTCCTCGGCGCGGTCGGTGCTCATCACGCCGGGGCCGCCGGCGTTGGTGATGATCGCCAGACGGTCCTTTTTGACCACATAATTGTTGGCCAAAACGCGGGCCGCGGAAAACAGCTCATTGATGCTGTAAACCCGGACCACACCGGCCCTGGCAATCGCCGCATCGAATACGTTGTCGCCGCCGACCATTGCGCCGGTATGCGACATGGCCGCCTTGCAGCCCGCTTCATGACGGCCGGACTTGATCAGGATCACAGGTTTTAGCCGCGCCGCCGCTTTAAGGCCGCTCAAAAAGCGGCGGGCGTCGCGGATGCCTTCAACATACATCAAAATGCCGGTGGTTTTGCTGTCGGTCGCCAGATAATCCAGCACCTCGCCGAAATCAATGTCCGCCGCCCCGCCCATCGAAACAACCGTCGAAAAGCCGATGTCCTGGGATTTTGCCCAATCCAGAATCGCCGTACACACCGCGCCGGATTGAGACAGCAGCGCCAGATTGCCGTCCTTGATCGTGCCGTCGCCGAAGGTCGCATTAAGGTATCCGCTGGGACGGGCAACGCCCAGGCAGTTCGGGCCGATGATACGGATACTGTAGCGATGGGCGATGTCCAGCACTTCCTGTTGCAGCCGCTTGCCTTCAACGCCCAGTTCGCCAAAGCCTGCGCTGATAATGATCACGGACGTGACGCCTTTTTCTCCGCACTGGCGGACAACGCCCGGAACGCTGGGAGCCGGGGTCGAAATCACCACCAGGTCGAGATCCTCGGGAACGGCATTGAGATCGGGATAAGCTTTTAAACCTAACAAGGTTTCGCGCTTGTTGTTGACCGGATAAAGCCCGCCTTTAAAGCCCGCTTCCTGCATGTTCAGCAGCAGCCGGTAACCTACGCTTTCCTCGCGTTCGGAAGCGCCAACGATAGCAACAGATTTGGGGGTGAAAAAACGATTCAGATAATGAGGGCCCATTGATGCTCCAGAAATAACGGAAAGAAAATGCGGTTTATAGGCCAAAATTCTAGCATTGTTATCCCGTTGACCGGATTAAATTTTAATGACGGAGCCGTGTGCCGCGCCGGAAGTTGATACACTAAGCTTTTTGAATCGACGGAAAGTATTTTGAAACGTTTGAAGAACCAGCTCAGTGCGCGCCTCCTGTTCATAGCGCTTTTTAGCGTCATGATACATCAACCGGTATTTGCCCATGCCGGAGATCATAACAATAGTTGTTTTCTGAGCGTGGGTGATACCCGGTTGCGCATAAGCGGCTACCAATTCCAGCGGGAGCTGGAAGGAAAGCACTTTTGCCATTTTTTTCCCGAGTTGGGACAGATCGTGCTGGCGGTGGAACCGCTGGCGGCAGGGCGGGAAAAGACCTTGGTCACACTGGAGCTGGCGGCATTGACGTCGTGGTTTAACCCCGGCCAGGCGTTTACCGTGATCAAGCAACAGCCTGAACAGCTGCTCGGCACAGGCCTTGCCTCAATTTCGCAAAGTATCGGGCAGCGCGGCGTCTACAGGCTTAATGTTACGCTGCACGACGGTTCCGGTGACATACAGCAACAGCGGTTTTTGTTTTTGGTGGGCTTTCCGGTGACCAAGATAATGGTGATGATTGCCGGGTTGCTGGTTTTGGTGATCGGCTTTGCCGGGCTGAAAGAGTTTAAAAAGAAAGGGCGATAATGCGACCAAGTTATTTCCGGTCAGATTCGCCCGTGCCTTAAGCCTTAGGAACGTGCATGAAATAACTTGAGCAAGTTTTATTTTTCATTTTTTAACCATGAAGGACATGATGCGGCATGAAAGGTTTAAGCCTTCATGTCCTTCATGGTAATTGCCTAAATTAATTTTATGAACGATCCTTAGCTTTATCAGCGGCATCTGTGCTGAATGGGACGGACAGGATGGACAAACAAAGCAGCCAAGCCAGCAGCTGTTGATTATGAAATGTATAACCTAACGCGAACGGCAGGCCTTCGTAAAAACCCGGATGCGCCAGAATGAAATCATGCCCGTCCATAAACGCCTTGGTCTCGCCCAATACCAAGGCGATAACGCCAATGCCCATCAAGCAGGCGAGAATGCGGTCGTGACGGCTTGAAAAATTCCCGCCGGTTAGATGATCGAACGCCAGGGTTTGATAGTTTAACCGGCGTTGGCGCAGCCACAGGCAAACTACCAAGCCGCAGACGCCAATCGCGGGAATGGCGAATTGCTCGACCGGGAAGCTCAGATAGCGTCCGTTGAAGGCCAAGCTATAGGTTTTATAAAGCGCCAGCAGTATGAAAAGCAGGTAGCCGGTTCTCAATCGGGCCGCTAATTGCCGTACATCGGGCTTGCTGGTCAAAACATCATAGAAACGCCGGATCAGCAATCCGGCCAAGACGGTATTCGCGGCAATCATCGACAGGCTGTACGCGCGTTGCCAAGGGTTGTAACTGGTATACCAGAGAAAATCCGCCAGCGTTATCAGGCAAACGCCAAGCACCTGGGCCAAGGCCAAAAACACCAGCGCTCGCGGCAGGGAAACACCGTGCAGCTTTTTATAGTAAGCAGCAGCAATCAGTAACCACAAGCCCGTCGCTAAAGCGAAATGCACCGGCCAGTCCGGGGTTTCATAGACCGGGCCGGTTAAAGGGAAAATCGGTTTATGATCGGCTGACAGCAATCCCCAATTGGCGCCGGCCACTCCCTCAAAATCAACTTTCCAAGGCTGGTTAAAAGCCTCGATGATGTTGTAGTCGAAATGTTGGCGACCGGCGACCTGAAGCAGGCTGCGAATGAATTTGGCGGAATTGACGACGCTGGGGACGGCACTGCCGCGCTGTCGGCCGACGCTCGGCCAGCCGGACTCGCCGATCAGGATAGGCTTGTTTTGCCCCATGCTGAGCGCTTTATCTTTGATTTGGTGAACGATTTTCTCAATATGTTCAGTCGCCTGTTCAACCGGCACCGGTTCGTCCTCCCAATAAGGCAGTATATGGATGGTAATAAAATCCACCTCATCGATCAGCTGGGGATATTTCATGTACATCGACCAAACATCGGCGTATGACACCGGCTGTTTAACCGCCTGTTTGACCTGCCGGATATAACCGATCAGGCTGTCGATATCCATGTCGCGACGCAGTAGCACTTCGTTGCCGACGATGATCCGTTTGACCACATCGGGGTGGGCGTTAACCGATTCGATCAACGCTTCGATTTCTTTTTTATTGTTTTCATGGTCAGGCCCCAGCCAGCCGCCCTGAATCATATTGACGCCGTATTTACGCGCAATATCGGCGGTAGGTTCGCCGCCAAGAATCGAGTAAGTGCGGATGGTATAGGTCTTATCCGCCAGCAATCCCAAATCTTCGTCGATATGCTCAGGCAGCGGCGTTTTAAAGCCTTCCCGGGACGATGCAAAAGACAGGCTCATGATTTTTCCGGCCGGCACATCCGCGCCTGCATCCTGCGGCCGGTTGGTAAACCAGTCGATAGCGCCGTGGATAATAATGATTAAAATCAGGCAGAGCGGGATTTTTGCGTGTTTCATAACGATAGAGTTTAGGATACGGCCATTAATAATTTCCCAATATGGATCGGGTAAAATTTTTCCGTTCGCCCTGAGCCCTTCGGCTACGCTCAGGACTAAAGGACTTGCCGAAGCACGAACGGCTTGACGATAGAAGACAGTGATTTCGGGAAGTTATTTTTAACCAAATCCTTAGAGCGAACAGATGAACTTCAAAACCGACTTGCGAATTATACGGTTTTTGAGATTTTGATGGTGGAGTTAGACGATCTTTAATGTTGCCGGTACCGTTCCAAATCCTCCGGGGTATCCAAATCCCATTGTTCGCGCAGTTCATGATGGCGGAGCCTATGGCGCGCGATACGGTCGCGGGTTTCATCAAGCACCCTCGACGTTCCCCAGGGCATGTTATCGAACAGTTCCGGCTGGGGCCGATTGAATCCGATCAGTACATAGCCTCCGTCTTCCGCGGGGGCCAGCACGACTTCGTTTCCCCGGTTCAAGGCGGTTAGCGCTTGCTCCAGATCCTGACCGGTTAATGACGGGCAATCGCAGCCGATTAACAGGGCGATAGAGTAGTCGGCAAACGCCGAGCAAAAAGCGTGGTGCATGCGTTCGCCTAAATCGGCTCCTTGTTGTTGCCGGAGGACTAATGGATAGTTTGCCGCCGATTCGGTAAAAAACAGATGCTCGGTTGCCGGTGCGCACCAGAGTTGTACCGGGCATAAGTTGCTTTGTACCGCCCGTTGCAGCGTTTTTGTGCTGAGTTCGATATGAAGCTCGGCGGCCTGTCCGGCGGTTAATTGAGGGATTAAGCGGGTTTTGACTTGGCCGGGAACCGGGGCTTTGCAGAAAATCATTAGCACGGCATCGGGGTATTTGTAAGTCATCGTTTCCGCAAGGCCTTAAAAGGCAGCAGCAATAATTGCATAAAGCCTAACTCATGCTGTTCGCGGAAAGGCTTTAACCCTATATCCATAGCCGTTTGCGGCTGTTTGGGTTCGGCGACATAGGTTTTGCACAGTCTGTCCCAGCAGGAAATGGAAAAGCCGTAATTGCTGTCGGTTTCGGACGGAACGGTCGAGTGATGGATGCGGTGCATGTCCGGCGTGATGATCAGCCGGCGCAGTTTTTTATCTATCGCTGATGGAATGTTGACGTTGCTGTGGTTGAAGGTCGCCGCGCCGTTCAGGATAATCTCAAAAACGATGACCGCCCACGGGTTTGCGCCGATCAAAACAATGCACAGCACTTTGTACAGCATCGAAATCATGATCTCCAGCGGGTGAAAGCGCACGGCGGTAGTGGCGTCAAATTCCAGGTCGGTATGATGCACCTGATGCAAACGCCAAAGCAGCGGCCATTTATGCGAAACGATGTGCTGGCAGTAAATCGCAAAATCGAGGAACAGCAAAGTTGCGATAATCGACAGCCATTCGGGGGCTGCCAGCCAATTTAACAGGCCGTAACCTTGGTTTAATACGGTTACGGCGCTCAGGTAGGCAATGCCGCCCAGGCTTAATCGCATGATCGCGATGTTGAATGCTGCGAGTCCCAGGTTAACCGGCCAGCGCTGCTTGCGGCTGATGTGCTGAATTCTTCTGGGGCTGAAATATTCCCAGCCAATCATGAGACAGAAAAAGCCTAGCGCCACGGATAAACGGATTACGGTTTCCAAAACTGCCCCCTGCAATAAAGTGCGGCCAATAGTTGCGGATCTGCGCCAAAGAAGTAACGCAGGCGCAAGCTCCACATCAGCAGTATAGTCCTGTATAGCCCATAGCGATCCCATCTTCGGCCGGAACTGGTGACTTTGGCGCTAAGACAAGCCGGCGGGCTGATTTTTTTTAGCGCCTTACTCAAGGCGATGTCTTCCATCAGCGCGATTTCGGGATAATGCCCAACGGCCGCAAACGCTTTTTGCGTGACAAAAATTACTTGGTCGCCGGTGGCAATGCCGGTCAGGCGGGAGCGTAGGTTCATCATCCAGGCGATCACGTTCAACATGGAGTGGTCGCCGCTTAATTGAATGTCGAAGCGGCCCCATTGCTTGTTGACTAGGTGTTGTTCAATCAGTTGCAGGGCGTGTTCGGGCAGGTAGGTGTCGGCATGCAGAAAGATCAAAATATCCCCGCTTGCATGGCTGGCGCCGATGTTCATTTGCCGGGCGCGGCCTTTTGCAGAAGTTATGATTTTGTCGGCCAAATGGGCGTGAGGGTAATTAACATTCGACTGGCCGCTAGTCGCGTCAACAATGATGATTTCGCAGTTGCCGCGCAGAGGCTGCAACATGAGCAAGCACGAGGCTATGGTTTTTTCCTCGTTCAGAGTTGGGATGATGATGGAAAATTTCATTAGTCGAAAATTTAAAAATTTCACCACGATTGCAAGTTAGACCTTCCAGGTTTTTAAAACCTGGAAGGTCTGCCTATCGGCCTGTTCATCACCTACCGCCAGGTAAGGGGGTTGCCGGAATGGTGATATTGTAATCACCCCGTCTGATGCTGCAACGCCGCCCTGATACAGCGCAAAATCCCATAATTGTATTGGCCGTCAAACAGCTCATAAACCGGCTTAAGCGCGTTGCGTTGCTCTTCGGGCAAATTGATAATAGCTTCTTCTATCCGCCTGATTTCCTGCTCGGGCAATTCAACCACATCGGCCAGCACCAACATACCCTGTTCCAGGGACTGGGCCAGATGCCCGTAAATAGTAGTCTCTTGCAGTTCCCGTTGCTGGGCAATCTGCTTTACGCTGTAACCTAAGCGGAATAGGGCCACCGATTCGGCCATCGTATCCGATAGGCCAATCGGCCCGCTTTTATTGATGTCGACAAACTCGCTGATTACCGCCAGGAACTCATCGGCATAAAGTTCCAGCTTGCGTTCGCCGACCCCGGACAGCTGGCTCATTTGTTGGCGATTGGTCGGCTTGGCTTCCAGCATGGCCATCAAGGTTGCGTCATGGAAAATAACATAAGGCGGCACATCTTGGGCATCGGCAAGCATCTTGCGCTTGGCGCGCAAGGCGTTCCACAGCAGGGTATCGTCGGTTTTGGCAAACTGCCTATTTTCTCTTTTACTACCTTTGATTTTCTCGGCTTTCAAGTCCTTGCGCAGCATCAGCTGCTGCTCGCCGCGCAAAATAGGCCGACACGATTCGGTCAGTTGCAATGCGCCGAAGCGGTCGAAATCGACGGCAACCAGCCCTCTAGCGACCAGCTGCCGGAACACCGAATGCCATTGCTGTTCGTCAATATCCGTGCCGATTCCGAAGGTCGACAGTTTGTCGTGAGCGGCTTTGACAATCCGCTCGGTGGCCTTGCCGCGCAACACATCGATCAGATAGCCGACGCCGTAACGCTGCTGGGTGCGGTGGATGCAGGACAGCGCCTTCTGGGCGGCCACCGTTCCGTCCCAGGTTTTGACCGGTTCCAGGCAGGTGTCGCAGTTGCCGCAGGGCTGTTCAAGAGCGTCGCCGAAATAGCCCAGCAGAGCTTGCCGACGGCAATGAACTTGTTCGCATAAGGCCAGCATCGCATCCAGTTTGTGGTATTCGATGCGCTTGTGCGCCTCATCGGCGTTGGAGTCCTGAAGCATTTTCCGCAGCGTGATCACATCCTGCAAACCGTAAGCCATCCAGGCGTCGGCGGGCAAGCCGTCGCGCCCGGCCCGGCCGGTTTCCTGGTAATAAGCTTCAACGCTTTTGGGCAAATCCAGGTGCGCGACAAAACGCACATTGGGCTTGTCGATGCCCATGCCGAACGCGATGGTCGCCACGATCACCAAACCCTCTTCCATTAAAAACTGGTGTTGGTGTCTGGCGCGCAAACCGGCATCCATGCCGGCATGATAGGGCAGGGCGTTAACGCCTTTGGTTCTGAGCCATTCGGCGGTTGCATCGACTTTTTTGCGCGACAGGCAATAGACAATTCCGGCATCGCCGGCGTGTTCGGCGCGGATAAAATCGATCAGCTGGTCGCGGGCATTTTGTTTTTGCACGATCCGATAACGGATGTTCGGGCGGTCGAAGCCGCTAAGGTAGAGCTGCGCCTGCTCCAGCCCCAGGCGTAATTTGATCTCTTCACGGGTCTTGTCGTCAGCGGTTGCAGTCAGCGCGATGCGGGGAATGTCGGGGAAGCGCTCGTGCAGCAGGGACAGTTGCAGATAATCCGCCCGAAAATCGTGGCCCCATTGGGAAACGCAATGCGCCTCGTCAATCGCAAACAAGGCGATTTTGATACGCTGGAACAGCGCGCCGGTGCGCTCCGAGGTCAGCCGTTCCGGTGCGATATACAGCAAATCCAGCTCGCCGTTAAGCAGCTGCTGCTCGGTTTTACGGGATTGTTCAAGGGATAAAGTAGAATTCAAAAAAGCGGCTTTGACGCCCAATTGCAGCAAGGCGTTGACCTGATCCTGCATTAGCGCAATCAACGGCGAAATCACAATGCCGACGCCGGGCCGGATCAGGGAGGGAATCTGGTAGCACAACGACTTGCCGCCGCCGGTCGGCATCAGTACCAATGCATCCTGGCCGGCTATTAGCTGTTCGATGACGTCCTGTTGCTGGCCCCTGAATTTATCGTAGCCGAAGACAGTTTTGAGGATTTCGATGGGTTTGTTACTCATAATGCCTTTTTTGATCGGCTTAAATAATCATGGTTTTGTATACGCATTATTGAACAACTCGTCGAACTCTGGCATAAATTTAAAGACTTTCATTTTACTTTAAACTGAGGCTTATGGATGATTTGCTTGGGGGATGAGGGCGCAGGAAAACGCAAGAAAAAATCCCTACCGCTTAGCAGCCGCCTTATAAACAGTATTACGCTCATGTTTGCCAACGGACACTACAACCGATTAACTCGGTATCCGCACCGTATCATCAAGGTTTAAGCGCATCTTCCTTGAAAGCAAGGCTGTAAGCCATTAGAGCTCCGCAGGTTTACATGTCGGACAAATTGACTTTGATTTCAGCTTGATTTTTACGCGCGTCGGCTATCGCATTGAGTTCCAGGTCTTCCAATTTTTCCAGTAAGGCTTCATAGGCTTTGGCGGGAATGCAATAAAAAGCGAGTTCATTGCGGTTGAGGATGGCTACCGGAAAGCCTTCGCCTGAGGCTACTGTTCCCATTGGGTTCTTTTTTAATTCCGAGACGCTTGCGGAGGTTTCCGCCAAGATGATGTTTGTCATGGCTGACTCCAAAGCTGTGATTAGTGTTTAGCATAGTAGGTTTATTAGCGCCTTCCAATCTGCCGCCGGATAGGCTGGGCAACGCTTTTCTGCTATCAATCAGTATCCGAGCTTATTCATCATGGACATTGCCTGATTGGCATCAAGAGTTCGCTATCGACCCCTAGTTGACATTCGAAGCTTTGCGCTCAATGTCGCAGGGATTCAATTAGCAGTCATTCAACGCCTAGCTCAGCGCCGACGTCGGCTGGAGCGACGTGTTAAAAGTTACTTCCCAAGACACTCCAGTTCTTTGAGAAGTACTTTTGAATGCCTTTTCCCGGATTATATATAGGGTAGAGCTTTTCAAACTCTTCCCTAGCAGCCTCATATGAGTCATTAGGTATTGCCGATACTACTTTCGCCAAGAATAGCAATGCTAAGGATGGCGCTCTTGACTCACCCTGATTGCAATGAATGAGTAACTTTTTTCCTTGCGACCAGTGCTTGTTAGAAAACTCTATGAAATGACTAAATAGCGGCGGCATAAACAAGGGCGCAGGCGGATCAATGATATTCAGAAAAAGATCATTTTCCTGTTCAAGAACCAGGTAGTTTGGGTGTTGGTTTGACAAACTCCCTCTATAACCTACCGCATTTTGATGGCAAGGACTCTTGCAAGCGTGAACTACAGCAAGCTCGCTATTCCCATGAGTGCATGAGAGGTCATTCGTGACGATTACTCTTTCGTAGACTTCTTGCACATTATCTCCTTGTGACTTTTAACGTAAAGCTAACCGGGCGCGGCCCGGAAAGCCGAATAAACAAAACCGCATTATAACCGCGCTCCGGTTGAGCGCCTTGAGAGCGAAGTAACCACCTAAACCCGGAAGGTGTTGTAATGGTGCTCATAAAATATTATTCATTTTCAATCAGTTGAAATGAGCGCCTTGAGAGGGAGTTTGTGCATGATTAGTTCCAGTTATTTGATGGTTTTCTTTCTCTTGGGGTTTGCCGCTGGTGTCGGTGCGGGAATCGAAGTGAATAAAAAGCGCAACGGCAGCGGCCAATATGGTAGGAAAAAGCACTTGCCAATGCTTCAACCAAAAATCAACAAACGGAGAAATTAATTTCGCAAGCAATGGTTTTTCGTAGTGGCCAATGTAAGCGAAAGAGCTTATCGACATATCGGGCGGAACATAAACGCCGCGATACCATTTTTTTAATTTTTCGATGATGCTCATGTGTTTTATTGAGTACCCTAACCGGGCGCGGCCCGGAAAGCTGAAAAAACAAAAACGCATTATAACCGCGCTCCGGTTGAGCGCAATGTTATGCCTTTTTCATAACCAAAGTACCCGCAATAATATCGTGAAGTCCTTGCTTACGCTCTGTGAACGCAACCATGATATATCCAATTAGCAAAATCAGAGCGGAAATGATTTTTGACCAATACCTACCATTTGCTTTACCAAAACTAATTTTATTCCCATTCATGTCAGTCACTCTCAGCCCAAACATTTTCTTGCCAAGTGTTGCTTGCCATGCAGATGATTCTGAGACGGTAAAATACAACCAATGGATCAATATACCCGATACATAGCCCAATCCCTCGCCTGCTGCTTTAATTTCTTCTATGGTCGATGTGCCTGCCATAGATGCCCCCAGTGCAAATCCTAATGGAAGCACCACAAGAATTGCTGCAATGGTGCATATAATTTCATCTACGATTACTGCTATTACCCTAAACCAGAATCCAGCATATTGCATATCGGTCATTTCATTTTCTTTCATCGTTTATTTTCCTGATTTTTGTTAAGAGGCATAACGTAGAAATAACGGGACGCGGTGAAGAGAATGAAGATTAAGCATAGATTGATTCCGCGTTCCCGTTGATTGAAAGGTTAGAGCTTTTTCTTCTTTGTAACCCAATAGACCGCGCCGCCGACCAAGGCGGCACCAACTACTGGTGCGGCGAGAAGCCCAATAGCACCCGCTGCCATGCCGCCGCCGACTACGCTCCCTATAGCAGCGAGACCCGAGGGACCCGCGCCCGCAACAGCCAAGGTCCCTAATGAACCAACTGTGCCTGCTACTGCGCCAGCATACGTGCCTACCTTCGCTTCCTTGCTATCTTCAAATACGGTTCTGTTGAGCAAGGTGGCGGTACCAGCTCCCGCCGCCCCAGCAACTACCCCAACGCCGGCGACCACTCCTCCACCCACAGCGGCGCCCGCTGTTGCGAGTGTGCTCATAATGCTTGCACCGGAAGCGCCAGCGACTGTTCCGCCCACCGCGCTGGCACCTGCAATAGCTTTCACGGCTTTAGCATTGGCGACGGTTGTTCCCACCTTTTTGGCTGCCTCTTTTGCGGTTGGGGCGTCTATAAGCTGCTCCGCAGCTTTGGCAGCTAATCTTGCGGCAATAAAGCCCTCGTCAATGTCCATTTTTTCCTCGTTTCAAGCTCTAACAAGTTATTAAGCTGTTAACAGTATATCTACCGCCAAACCTAGGCCGCAACAATAAATTTGTGAACTGCAAAGATTTTACCCTTCCGTATATCATCCAAACTGCGCCAATAGGTGAAATTGGCCACATCGGCAAACGCGCGTCGACGCATACGTTTCGCCACAGCTTCGCCAGTCATCTTTTACAGACCAACGTCGAATTCGCACCATTCAGGAATTGCTTGGTCACAGCGATTTGAAAACAACGATGATCACACTCATACAGTACCCAGTGTGACGATTAAAGAAGCTAAAAGTCCTTTGGGTTTATAAATAAGTGATGTCAGGTTTTGGCTGCAATGAGCCAGTTTGCAGTCAGTGACCAAAGACTCTTCTACGGCAGATAATGGCAGTTCTCAGTCGCTCGCAACTTAAACCCAATTATCCAACCGCAACCCCTCAACACGCTCAAACTCGCGAAGATTATTAGTAACCAGCGTCAGACCCTCGCTTCTTGCATGGCCTGCGATGTGTAGATCGTTAACGCCAATCGGGGTTCCCTTGCGTTCAAGGTCGGCGCGAATATCGCCGTAATGAGCCGCCGCTTTGCTGCCGTAATCCAGTGTCTCCAAGCGGGAAATAAAATCTTCAACCTGCCACAGGTTATGTTCCGGTTTGGCGCTTTTTTCTGCACCGTGCAATAGCTCGGCAAGCGTGATAGCGCTGATACACATTTGACCGGCATGGCGGTTAAAATTGGCTAATGCATTAAGCGGACGGTTCTTGATTACATAAATTGCAATGTTGGTGTCCAGCATGTATTTCAGCATTAAAACGCTTCCCTTTCCTGCTGTTCCTGTGATGCGCGTTCAGTCATAAAATCATCAGTAACGCGTTGTTCGGATAGAAAAAAACTGTCCCAGCTTCTGTCAGTGGGAGATAGTACGCGATCCTGACCCACCACGCGTACAGTGACCTTTTTTACATTTTCAGGAAAGCGGGTTTCAGCGGGAAGTCTGACGGCCTGAGTTCGGTTGTTTACAAAAACTGATCCAGTCGACATAAAGCACCTCATAAAAAGCTATATACGCATTATATATACCTTTAAATATAAGACAAGCCAGCGGTTATGCGCTTTTTTAAGCTGTAAAAATTTATATCAACGGCTCAAACAAAGCCGTCAGATCCTCCGCCGTCAGCTTCAACGATTCCTCTTTCGCCCCGCCCTTATAAATCCCTTCGGCCAATGCCCGTTTTTTGTCCTGCATCGCGATAATCTTTTCTTCCACGGTATTTTCGGTAATCAGCTTGTAGATGAATACCGGCTTGTCCTGGCCGATCCGATGGGCGCGGTCTGCGGCCTGGCTTTCTGCTGCGGGGTTCCACCAGGGATCGTAAATAATCACGGTATCGGCTTCGGTCAGGTTTAAGCCGACACCGCCGGCTTTCAGGCTGATTAGGAACACGTTCACTTCACCGCTTTTAAAGCGTTCTATGGGTTCGTCGCGGTTGCGGGTTTGGCCGGTCAGCTTGGCGTAACCGATTTTTCGGGTGTTCAATTCGCCTTCAATCAGCGCAATCATCCGGGTGAATTGCGAGAACACCAGTATCCGGCGGCCTTCTTCCAGCTGTTCCGGCAACAGCTCCATCAGCAAGTCGAGTTTGGCGGATTCTTGCACTTTTTGCGCTTCTTTCAGCGGCAGGGTGCGCGGGTCGCAGCAGGTCTGGCGCAGTTTAAGCAGGGCGTCCAGGATGGTGATGTGGCTGCGCGACAGGCCTTTTTCGGCGATCGCGTCGCGGACTTTTTTCTCCATGGTCAGGCGGATGCTTTCGTATAGCGCGGCCTGTTTTGCATACAACGGTACCGAGCGGATGATTTCGGTTTTAGGCGGCAATTCGGTGGCGACGTCCTGTTTGGTGCGGCGCAGCATGAACGGCGCGACCCGGCGCGACAGCCGCGCCCGTTGTTCGCTGTCGCCATGCAGTTCAATCGGGGTTCGGTAGGTTTTTTTAAACGTGGCGCTGTCGCTTAAAAAGCCCGGCATCAGGAAATCGAATTGCGCCCACAGTTCGCCCAGATGGTTTTCCATCGGCGTGCCTGTCAGGCAAAGCCGGTGATTGGCTTTGATGCGGCGCACCAGTTGGGCGGCTTTGGACAGCGGGTTTTTAATGATCTGGGCTTCGTCCAGGATCAGGTAATGGTACTCGTGTTCCAGCAGCGTTTCCTCGTCGCGGGACAGCAAGGGGTAGGTGGTCAGGATCAGGTCGTAGTCCCTGATTTTGTAGAACAGCTGTTTGCGTTCGGTGCCCTGCAGGATCAATATTTTTAAGTCGGGCGTGAAGCGTTCGGTTTCCCGCCGCCAGTTGCTCATCAGGCTGGTCGGCGCGATGATCAGCGTGGGCAGATTCATCCGGCCGCTTTGTTTTTCGAGCAACAGGTGGGTCAACGTCTGTATGGTTTTGCCGAGGCCCATGTCGTCGGCGAGTATGCCGGAGAATTTATATTCCCGTAAAAATTGCAGCCAGTTGAGTCCGTGCTGCTGGTAAGGCCGCAGTTCCGCCTGCAAATTGGCAGGCAGGGCGACATCCTGAATGCCGGTAAAGTTTTTCAGTTTTTGCCCCAGTTCCCGCAGCTCTTTACCGCCGCTTATGCTGAACAGGCCGTAGTTTTGTTCTTCCATGTCGGCCAGTGCGGCGGCGTTAAAGCGGGACAGTTTCAGCGTGCCGTCTTTGTCCATCGTGCTGCTGTTGAACAGCTCTATCAATACGTTCAGGAACGGCTTGATTTTGTCGCTGGGCAAGTTCAGATAGTTATGCCCGCCGAGAGGTATGCTGAGCATTTCCGGCAGGTTTTCCGGGTCGTAGTTTTCCAGCACCGGCATAATCAACGGCAGTAACGGCATGGGTTGGCCGTCGATTTCTATGTTAAAGCGCATCTCAAACCAGTCCTGCTGGCTTTCGCTGATTTGCGCGTCCCAGTTCTGCGCGGTCTGGAAATTAAGCAGGAAACTTTCGTCGATGTCGATAATCCAGCCCTCCTGTTCCAGCTCCAGCAGGGTGTTTTGCAGAAAGTCCCCCCAGCGCGCGGCGCTGTCCATGACGGTTTTTGCCGGGCTATACAAAAGCAGTTCTTGTACGCCGGTTTCAATGGAAGGGGCGGGGGCAAAGCCAAGTTCAATCAGGCGGTGTATTGCCGACTGTTCGGTTTCTATGTCGCGTTTAATCCGCACCAGTCCACGCTCGGTTTTTACGGCGCTGTAGTCTTCCGGTGGGATCGCTGAAATGGTCCACTCACCGTACACAAAACCGACCGCCATAAAATGGATGTACTGTTGGGGCGTCGACTGATGGCCGAACAGTAATAGTCTGGGCGTAGGCGTTAGTTCGTCGGCTTCGATTAACTCGACCTTTTTGGGAGCAGGCAGCGGTAGGCTGGGGTGCTCGATAATCAGACGCTGGCTGAATTCATCGGCATACTCGGCCGGAATGCGTGGGGCGGCCAGAATATGTTTAAGTTGCTCGGCCGAGAGGTTGTGGGTCTGGAGCGCGCCTATCACGCCCAAAGCGCCGTCCAGGTATTGCGGCGGTTCGGTCAGCAGCAGGAAAGCGGGCGGGTCGATTTCGACGGCTAATTGAAAATCGCCGTTATCGGCTGTCCGCCAGTTAAATTTTAAATCGCGGTCGGTTCCTTTTGTTAGCGGAGCCCGTTCTACGTTTTGCCAGAACAGCCTGCCGGTTTGCAATAATTTGGACAAGGCCAAATAACCGGTGGCGCCGGCAATCAAGGGTTCGTCTTTAAAAGCGGGGTTAAGCGCCGTCAGCAGTTTGGCAATTTCCTGATCTCCCGGCTGAACGTAATTAAGATAGGAGTAGCTGTAACGGAGATTATTCAAGGTCGTTTTTCTGCCCTTATTTAAACCGCCGGTTTTCTTTGCCTTGGTGATTAAAAAATCGACAGTGAATTCGTGTTTTGCATTGCCGGGTATCAGGATATACGCAATAAACTCCTGCGAGGCGTCGTGTTGCCAGGGCGTTTGTTGATGAAGGCTGTCGAGCCAGTCCAGACAATTGGATTTTGCATTCGGTGCAGCAAAGCCTTGGCTGGAGTTTTGATACATCAGGCAGGCGGCGGCAACGTGTTTGCAGTTATAGCCGACAGGGCAAGTGCAATCGCCTTCAATTTCAGCTGCACTATAATCAGGCCGCCAGACGATGCGGATGTTTTGCCGGTATGGGTCTTTATGGCTGCCTTTTACGGAAGCATTAATCTGTACAAAAAGGGCCCCTTCGCTCTTAACTGTGAGACTAAGCACCATGCCCTTTTCAAAATAACTGCGTCCGCGCTCATAAAAAGCGTCGCCACATTCGTAACGTATATCGGAGCGAAGCAGTTTTTTTTGTTTAATCATAGCAGGCATGGGCGAACAGTTGGACAAAGCGCTTATTGTACTGCAATCCGGCGAAGTTGTAGGGGATAGGTATCTTTAACAATAGCTTTATTTGCCGATTTCTGGTTAAGTACGATTAAAATTTGGTGGTAGAAAATCTGTAAACAGCAGGAGAAAAATATGAAAAGGTGCTTATTACCCATCTGTCTATTGTTGAGCGCATGTTCGAGTTTGCCGCTTGCGATAAGAAATCCCCCTTTGTACGATATTTCCTATACCCAGGCCATCCAAAAGATAGCCAGTTATAACAATGCGCCGGTGCGTTGGGGCGGGGTTATTATCGATGTGGAAAATGAACAAAATTTCAGTCTGGTGCAGGTGTTGTCTTACCCGCTCGACAGCGAGGGTGAGCCGGAGACAGATCAACAGGCTGAGGGACGGTTTCTTATCAAAAGCCCGGAGTTTCTCGATCCGGCCGTTTACACCAAAGACACAAAAATCACTGTAGCGGGAACGCTTAGCGGCGATATGGAACGCACGATAGGCAAAAAACTTATACGCTTGCCGGTGGTTTCAGCCTCGACCACCTACCTGTGGCCGGTTTATGTGTACACTAATTATTACGATAGTTTCGGCTATGGTTATGATCCTTTTTATGGCGGTTATCCGTATTATTGGGGGAATTACTATTGGCCATCGGCTTCTCCATTCGTGCGCGGACCGTTCCGTTATCGTTAAATGTTGAGTTAAAACGGCATGGCTTTTCGACGTAGATAGCCCAAAAAATCTTAGATAGGTCTAGTTTATTTTTTTTGTTGCTATATAATACGCGGCTTACCAAAGTTATCGATGCCTCGGTGGCGAAATTGGTAGACGCAAGGGACTTAAAATCCCTCGTTCGAAAGGACGTGCCGGTTCGACTCCGGCCCGAGGCACCATACACAATCAAAGGGCTTAAGAGTTTTCTTAAAGCTCTTTTTTTATGTCTGAAAATCCCCGTAGTTCGCCCCAAAATAAGTAACCATCAACACCTTCGGCATTTGACACGATGGAGATGATTGGGGAATCATGACCAAACAACGCTACCGACACAATAAAGACACGATATCACTATGGCATTGAAGATTTGCAAAGTATGCGGCAACAGGATTAACGCAAAAGCCAAAAAATGCCGGTATTGCGCACTTACCAAACAGGAAATGCCGGCTTTTGTTAAATACGAGATAGCGGCGCTTGTGCTGCTTTTCGTTGTCATGATGGCGGCCGCCAGGAATGTCCCGCAACTCCACCCGGTAGAGCCGTCGGCAGCACAGCCGGTTGTCCAGGAACCAGCACCGCCTGCCGGGATGTTATTTAATATTCCAAAGATCGCAGGGAAAACCCAAGCCGAAGTTGAAGTGCTACTGGGTGAGCCTGTTTTCTGTTCCAAGGCGGAGTCAGTCCTGAACTGCTCATTTCAGGACAACGAAATTGATATTGTATTCATCGACGGCAAAGCGGATTGGATTACCGTAAACGGAACATTCCGTAATCCATCTTATAGCCAAAAACTCGAAGGGAAAACCAAAGCCGAGATACTAAAGTTGCTTGGCGACCCTGTTTTTTGCGTCAGGACAAAATCGAAATCCGCCCTGAATTGCTCATTCAACGACGGTAATGTGAGTGTTGAATTTATCGACGGCAAGGTGGAAGAAGTTAACGTAAAAGGAAGCCTGGGCAAGGCCCCGTACAGCAAAGATACTCTGGAGCTGCTTGGTCTCCAGGCAAAGGATGCGACTTTTAGCAATGAACATGTGATGCGCTGGGATAACATTCAGGGACTCCTTAGCGTAACGTTATATTCGGAAGAGGGGATTGTTTCTCTTGCCACTGTAAAGGCGAAAACTAAGTAAGGGGAAGAGAATATTCCTCAGCATTATCCTTCGGTGTTGATTGGAGTCACGTAGCTCCTGATTTCGCAAGCTCCATCCAGGCGCTTGCTAATTTTATCGGATTCGTCATCTTTAGCTTCGTTCATATGTCGCCAACCTTTCCAAATGCATAACGTCTAGCTCAGCCGATGTCGGCAGCTCAGCCGATGTCGGCTGGAGCGACGTGTTATGTGCCACCACACTCATACTCTGGTGAAGACTCAGCCTTTGTGTTGATATCAATAAGCTTTCCTGTTTCGCTAAACTCAAAACGAAGCCTCCTTAATTGAACCGTACATTTTCTTTCAACAATAAATGCTTCTGGGTATTCACGCCTCAACAAATAAACTATATCTTTTTTGGAATAGACATCTTTTGGAAATACTTTTGCCAGCCTTTCTAGGTCTTTTTCGGTATCACGATACCCTTGAGACATGTAAGTAATTGTGACGCCTTGATCCATTACCACATAAAGCAGAAAGGCAACAGCAGAAATTAAAAGTGCCGTCGATATAAAAAACGCCCACTTCCATTTGTTAATGCTCTTTTCCATCATCTATTGCACATAACGTAGAAGTAACAGGCGCTGCGCGGCTTTATCGCGCAGCGTCCGGTTGACTGCCGGGTTGGGCGGCTCCAATGGTTTGCTGAAGGCTCAGCATACTTTCATGGTTTACCTGAATGGCGCCGCGTCGGGGTCTGTCCAGGTCGAGAATGAGGTAGACGACCAGAGCGATGAGCGTCACCAGGACGAATGCCGCGAGGGTGACCCGATGCCCGGCGATCCCGGAGGCATAGCCGAGCGTGCCCGTTGTCATAACAATAGTCGCGAACATCAGGAAGAGTACGATCTCCGGTACATGCCGATCCAGGGACGCATCCCTTGTGCTGGATGTGTCGATGAGTTCATTCAGCGACTGGAGGAACAATCCGCTGGTGGCAGGTCCTGGGTCCAGTTCTGCTGCCTTCACTGCGCGGCTCCAGAGTTGTGCCTCCATCAGTTTCGCTTGATGCAGCAGCGATTCGTGCAATTCGGGTTCCGTAGCATCGACACGGCCATCCTGAATACGAACATCCAGGTATTGGCGGAGCAGCTTCTGCACTTCATCGGGCATCCCCTTGGGAAGGAGTCGCGCTCTGAGATACGTGGTTCCGATGGCATTGGCTTCGGCCACGACCGTCTCGCTACGATTCTCGTAGCGTTGTAGCGCCGCCGAGAATGTGAATGCCAGCAACAGCGCCAGCAGACCCAGCATCGCGGCCAGGACGGCATTGGCTTGCGTGATCGCCTCAGTCGCACTTGCCTGTTTGCGACGACCGCTACGAAAGCCTATTTCCATGGCAAAAAGCATGCAAATGAATAGAGCGGAGACGATCAAGACGCTGTTGTAGTCGTACATAATTTCTTTCATGAAGTTATTGTTCACCTAGTGTGTGACGCCGTCCAACGTTACGGTAAGGGGCGCGCCGCTCACTGAGCTTTAGCGAAGTCACCGAACCTTGATAAAAACGAAAACTCCAAAACCGCCAACGGGCGGCGCGTCCCTTTGACCGACTTGTTAGGCCCGGCAGAACCCGCCAAAGCTACTCGGCCCATCCTACCCAATCTGCCATTTTTTATCGATTTTAAAACCAACCTCGTTAAGTCCTTCTTTTACGCGCTCAAAAATATGTACATTTTCAAATAAATGAGGTTCATTTATTTTTATTTTATCGAAATGCTCGTTAAGTTTATCAAGCGCTTCTTCATCGCTATATTGTCCGTGAGCAATCTTCTCAATAATATTTAAAAATTTATCAACTTCTCTATCTAGGTTTTCATTTGGGATATTTTTCAAGGTGGACTCCGCATTGGTTGTAAATATTCGATTAAAAAGTATAAGTTTGGCGCGGGATTGGGAATCGAACCCTGGCGCACTTTTGAGAGACAACAGATTCCATTAAGCCACCTATCTCTAACTGGGTTGAAGTTGTCACCAGACAGACCCGCAGTAACGCCTCTTCGCACCAAACGCAAATCATTAAAACAAAACTGATAATAATGTTCAGGTAGCGAAGTAACCACCTAAAGCCGGAAGGTGTTTTAAAGAAGCTCAAAGTGCGGTGATACAATTGCAAGGTAGTCTACACCGCTAAATACCGATTAGCCAATGGTGCGTTCGCGCCCGAATGTTAGCGTGGTTTAGGAATACGTCGGTGATATTGGTGAAGTCAGTTTCCCTGATTATCCCGTTTGAGAGAGTGATTTATAAGACGTTTCCACAGCGGTGTAGGCTTTTTTCTAATAGGGGGACATCGCCATGAGCAAAATCAAGAATCATTTTGAACTCACCCATCCCAACGCTGCGGGTATCGACATTGGTGCATCCAGCCATTTCGTGGCAGTGCCGCCTGACAGGGACGAGCAACCCGTGCGTGAATTCCTGAGCTTTACCGGAGATCTTTATGCACTGGCAGATTGGTTGACTGCGTGTAGTGTGGATACGGTGGCGATGGAATCCACCGGCGTGTATTGGATTCCTTTGTTTGAGTTACTGGAGTCAAAGGGTTTTACCGTTTATCTGGTCAACGCCCGGCATGTGAAAAATGTTTCCGGGCGCAAATCGGACGTACTGGATTGCCAGTGGTTACAACAATTGATGAGTTTTGGCCTGCTGTCGGGTGCATTTCGGCCGCAGGGCGACTTCTGTGCATTACGGGCGGTAGCTCGGCTAAGAGACATGTTACTGCGCAATCAAGCCAAGCACATTCAACATATTCAAAAAGCCCTACTGCTAATGAACCTGTTGTTGACGGAAGTGATTTCCGATGTGGTGGGCGAAACGGGACAGAAAATTATTCGTGCCATTCTGGCAGGCGAATGCGATGGACAGGTGTTGGCAAAATACCGTAATAATCACATCAAAGCCAGCGAGGAGGAAATCGCTAAAGCCTTGCAGGGCAACTGGCGGGAAGAGCATTTATTCGCCCTTAAACAAGCCGTGGCCTTGTATGATGCCTATGCTGTGCAGCTCATGGAGTGTGACCAACAATTGGAAAAAATGCTCAAAGACCTTGCCCGCAACGACCTAAAAGCCGAGAAACCCAAGCGGCGCGGCGGCAAGTCTAAAAATGCACCGAACTTTGATGTCAGAACGCTGTTGATGCAAATGTGCGGTGTGGATTTAACGCGGATTGATGGCATTGATGTGACGACCGCGTTTAAGGTGTTGGCAGAAATCGGTGCTGACTTATCACGATTTAAAGATGCCAAGCATTTTGCCTCGTGGTTGGGATTGTGTCCTGGAACAAAAATATCCGGGGGTAAAAAAATCTCGGCAGCAACGAGTCGCACCACCAACCGTGCTGCGCAAGCACTCAAAATGGCAGCGGTAAATTTACGCGCCAGCCAATCGGCTTTAGGCGCGTACTACCGAAGACTTTGTGGCCGCATGGACAAAGCCAAAGCCGTCACCGCTTGCGCCCATAAACTGGCTCGGTTGATTTATGCGATGCTCACCAAAGGGGAAGACTATGTGGATCAAGGACAAGAATATTATGAAGAAAAATATCGCCAACGGGTCATTAAAAACTTAACCAAACACGCAGAGAAATTTGGTTTTCAATTGATTCCTGTGCCCGAAGGCGTTTAAAAATACAAATTATATCAACTAGTTAAAATGAGCTTCTTGAGAGGCCAAACACATGACAGATAACACGCGAACAACTATGACGCTTCGCCTCAGATAAACTTGACCTCTAGTCCTGAATGAGGGCAACTCTGAAGGATGAAAATTTCTTGTTCAAGATTTTGGATATAACCCAAATGGAAGCAAGAATCCCGACTGCTGCACCCAAAAGTAAGTTAAATGGGAGTAATCGTTGAGAATCGAAGCCAAGGACAGCACAAATAAGACCGACAACGACTCCAATTATCGCACTAGACAAAAGAGCATACAGCGTAGCTCTCCAAGTAAACGCCCACCAAACTTGTGCGGCACGACCAAATGTAACTTCAAGTTCTTGCATTTTACACCTCCGCTGATATTGTCAAAACGCCTAACGTTACGGTAAGGGGCGTGCCGCTAAAGGAAGCCAAGCGAAGCCACGAACCTTGATAAAAACCAAAACCCCAAAACCGCCAACGGGCGGCGCGTCCCACTTGACCGGCCTGTTGGACGAAGCCGCTACCGCGGAGAACACCCCGCTGAACAGCCCCCGATAAAACAATTAAAATTTAACCTCAAGCCCTCATCAGAGGGATCGTTTATCATCAAACAATGAGGTTG
>NZ_JAZGVT010000054.1:0-102817 GCF_036440755.1 Methylobacter sp. Wu8
AATTTAGGCAATTACCATGAAGAGCATGAAGACTTAAACCTTTCATGCCGCTTCATGTCCTTCATGGTTAAAAAATGAAAAATAAAACTTGCTCAAGTTATTTCATGCACGTTCCTTAATAGCTCCATGACTTTTGCAAGCGGATCCTGCCCACATAACCCAATTGGCACAAAACCTGCTTTTAATTTATCAAACAAGAAAATCCGTAAGCTTCGCGACTTAGCAAACGACCGTTTTTGGCCCAATAACTCGGCATCAACTAACTGGACGAGCGGCTAATTAAATTGTTTAACTTAAACAGCCGAGCCTGCGGATTTTTTTACTTAATGGATAGCGATTTACTTTCAATAACCTAACCAGGAATGCAACGTTATGCGGAGACCCGGAAAATCATTTCACCCCTCCCTGTCAAATTCATCCCGATATCTTGGTTTCATCCTTACGCTAAGCGTTTTTTGGCATGGCAGCCTGTCCGCAGAAACGCTCAGCTTAGCTCAAATACTTAATCTGCTTGAAACGCACAATCCGTCGCTAGCCAATGCTCAAGCCCGCAAGGAGTCCGCGCAGGCCGCCTTGGTGACGTCCAAAGCCTATCCGAATCCCGAACTGGAAATAGGCGGAGGCTCTTCGACCGGCATCGGCCAGGGCGCGCTCAACGGTTCCAATGAGCAGGTTTATATCTCCCAACCGCTGGACCTGCCGTTCGTAAGAGAAGCCCGAAGCAAGGTTGCCGAAGCCGGTATTACTTCGGCGGATGAAGCCGGCCGCCATGTCTGGCTGACTGTGCGCAGCCAGGTACGGCTGGCGTTTTACGAAATTTTGCGGCGTCAGGCGGAACTGCAAATCAGCAAGGACAACGAGCAATTACTGACGCAGATACGCGATAAAATCAAACTCAAGGTTGAAGTAGGGGAAGCGCCCCGTTATGAACAGGTCAAATCCGAAGCGGAAGCGCTGAACGCAGTAAAACTGCGGGAAAGCGCGGAAACCCGGGTGGATGACGCCAAATCGGCGCTACGCATGATGTTCGGCCCGGCCTTGCCGCACCAATATGAGGCGGCGGGCGACTTGCCCGCACCACCCGCGTCACTGCCATCCCTGGAAAGTTTGCGTGAAGAAGTGCTGAACAAGCAACCCGTCTTGCAGCAGTTTCGCGCCGAAATCGAAAAAGCCGAGGCCAAAGTCAAGTATGAGCAAAACCTCCGCTACCCGCAGCCGACCTTGAAAGCGGGCGCGGAACGGGATCCGGGACTTGAGCAGTGGCGGGTCAACATTGTCGTCCCCTTACCGTTGTGGAATCAGCGCCAGGGGCCTATCGGCGAGGCCGCTGCGGAGCTGCAACAAGCCGAAGCATTGGCCACGCAACAGGAGTTCTCGGTCATGCGGGAACTGGAAAACGCTTACAACCGGTACCGGATAGCCCATCGCCAGGTTGAAACTTTCGATGCCGGTTTGCTGAGGGAAGCCGAAACGGTGCTCAAAGTCGCCGAATCCGCCTATCGCCTCGGCGAACGCGGCATTATCGATTATCTCGACGCCCAACGCACCTACCGCACCGTTCGTAGCGACTATATGAACGCCCGCTTCGACCGCCAGGCCGCATTGATTGACCTGGACCGTTTACGCGCTACCGATCTGGAGGATCTGTAACTATGACATCATTTTACCCTTTGCTGTTTATCCTGCTGCTGATCTCCCCGGCAAGCAACGCCGACAATGCCTTACCGGTGGTCAAAGCCAACTCCGTACTGATGAAGCAGATCAAAGTCATCGCGATAGGCGAAGGCCAAGTGCATGATTCCTTGCGCTTGCCGGCGCGGGTCGACCTGGATCAACAGCGCGTCGCCCGGATCGGCGCAACGGTAACCGGCCGGATTACCGAAATCCAGGCCGTACTCGGCCAGGAAGTCCGTAAAGGCGAACAGCTGGCGATACTCAACAGCACCGAACTCGGCATGGCTCAGTCGGCTTATCTAAAGACCAGTTCGCAAGTCAATCTGCGCCAACTGGCGGTAAACAGGGCCAAGCGCCTGCTGGCCAGCGACGTGATCGCGGCCGCCGAGCTTCAGGAAAGAGAAAGCATGCTGAATGAAGCCGACGTGGATTTGCGCACCGCGACCGACCAGCTGCGCGTATTCGGCATGTCGGACAGCGATCTGGCCAGGCTGTCCAGGGAAAAGAAAATCCATTCGTTCCTGCCGATTACCGCCAGCATTCAGGGTACGATTGTCGAGCGCAACGTCACCGTCGGCCAAGTCGTACAACCTGCCGATGCGTTGTTTACCGTAGCCGACCTGTCCCATGTCTGGGTGGTCGCCGAGCTGCCTGAGCAACAGGCGGGCTGGGCGCACAAGGGCGATGAAGCGCTGGTCACTATCGCCGCCCTGCCGGGGGAAGAACTGAGCGGCCGCCTGATTTATGTGGACGACATGGTTGATCCCCAGACCCGTACCGTCACTGTGCGTATGGCGCTGCCCAATCCGCAGCGTGTTTTCAAGCCGAACATGCTGGCCACCTTGCTGATTCGCAAGCAGGGCGTACAGGAACTGGTTTTACCCGATTCGGCGGTGCTGCGCGTCAATGACGGCGATCACGTCTTCGTCCAGACCGCGCCGGAAGAATTTCAACTGAGACCGGTGCAACTGGGCATTCGTTACGGCAATGTCCGCCGCGTTCTCGGCGGCTTGAAACAGGGCGATAAGGTTGTCGTGGAAGGCGGCTTCCATCTTAACAGCGAACGTCAGCGCAAGGAATTGGAGTAAAACCGATGGTCGAAGCCTTGATTCGTAGAAGCCTGGATAACCGCATCCTTATTCTGGCGCTGGCGCTGGCGTTGGCGGCTTTTGGCGTGCGCGCGCTACAGTCGCTGTCCGTCGATGCATTCCCCGATGTCACTAACGTGCAGGTGCAAATCGCCACCGAATCCTCCGGGCGTTCGCCGGAGGAAGTCGAGCGTTTTATTACCGTACCGCTGGAGATCGCAATGACCGGCCTGCCCGGCCTTACGGAGATGCGCTCGTTAAACAAAAACGGCCTGTCCCTGATCACGCTGGTGTTTACCGACGCTACCGACGTCTATTTTGCCCGGCAATTGGTCATGGAGCGCCTGATGGAAGTCAGCCACAACATGCCCGAAGGCGTCAATCCGGTATTGGGTCCGGTTTCCACGGGGCTTGGCGAAGTGTACCAATACACACTGGAGCGAGCTGACGACGGGCAGCGCGCGCTGACCCCGGAAGAGCTGATGCGCCGCCGCGAAACCCAGGACTGGGTCGTGCGCCCCCTGTTGCGCGGCATAGCCGGGGTTGCGGAAATCAATTCGCAGGGCGGCTACAACAAGCAGTATCAGGTATTGGTCAATCCCGACCGCATGCACCATTACCATATCACGCTGGACGAGGTCTTTAACGCACTGGCGCACAACAACGCCAACAGCGGCGGCGGCGTTTTACCGCATTTCGCCGAGCAATACCTGATTCGCGGCGTCGGTTTGATTCGCGACGTCGCCGACATCGGCAATATCGTGCTCAAAGAGCAGCACAGCGTCCCTGTCCACATTCACGATGTCGCCGAGGTCAAAATCGGCCACGAAGTGCGGGTCGGCGCGGTGATAAAAAACGGTTATACCGAATCGGTCGGCGGTATTGTGATGATGCTGCGCGGCGGAAACGCCAAAGACGTCGTCAGCCGCATCAAGGAACGGGTGCAGGAAATCAACGACAAGAACATGCTGCCGGAAGACCTCAAAATCGTTCCGTACTATGACCGCAGCGAACTGGTCGATGCCGCGTTGCACACCGTCACCAAGGTACTGCTCGAAGGCGTGGCGCTGGTCGTGGTGATTCTGCTGCTGTTTCTCGGCGATATCCGCTCCAGCCTGATCGTTGTCGGCACTTTGCTCATTACGCCGCTGGTCACCTTTATCGTCATGAACCAGCTGGGCATCTCCGCCAACCTGATGTCGTTGGGCGGACTGGCTATCGCGATCGGCCTGATTGTCGACGGCTCCGTCGTCGTGGTCGAAAACGCCTTCAGCCAGCTGACCGAGCGCAAGGGCCGCTTTACCAGCCGGGTGAAAGTGGTCATGGCCGCCGCCCAGGAAGTCGCCACCCCGGTATTATTCGGCGTCGGCATCATCATCCTGGTATTCCTGCCGCTGATGACATTGGAAGGCATGGAAGGCAAGATGTTTTCGCCGCTGGCTTATACGATCGCAATAGCCTTGCTGATTTCGCTGATTCTGTCGCTGACCTTAACGCCGGTTTTATGCTCTTATCTGCTGGAAGGCCAGCATGGAGAAGAACACGATACGCGCATTATTGCGTTCATGAAAAAGCCTTATCTTAGGCTGCTGGATATAGCCCTGCAAAAAGGCAAGACCGTCGTCTTTCTGGCGGCCGGCCTGTTTGTCGGCGCACTGCTATTACTGCCCTTTTTGGGCACCGCCTTCATTCCCGAGATGAAGGAAGGCTCCATTGTTCCGGCAATCAACCGGATGCCGAATATATCGCTGCAAGAAGGTATAAAAATGGAAATGGAAGCCATGCGCATGGTCATGGAGATTCCGGGCGTAAGCCTCGCGGTGACCAATATCGGCCGCGGCGAAAGCCCGGCCGACCCGCAAAGCCAGAACGAATCGACCCCGATCGTCAGTTTGAAACCCCGTGATCAGTGGCCTAAAGGCTGGAGCCAGGATCAGATCGCCGATGCGATACGCGACAAACTCAATGAAAATCTGCCCGGCATCCAGGTGGTGATGGCGCAACCGATTTCCGACCGCGTGGACGAAATGCTCACCGGCGTGCGCTCCGATCTGGCCGTGAAAATATTCGGCGACGATCTGGAGCAGTTGAAAACAACCGCAAACGACATCGCCCGGCTTGCGGGCGCTATCCAGGGCGCTCAGGACATCCGCGTGGAACGGCTGACCGGACAGCAGTATTTGTCGATCACAATCAACCGCGAAGCCATCGCCAGACACAGCATCAATGCGGCTGATATTAATGAGGTCATTGAAACAGCTATCGGCGGCAAGACGGCGACGGAAATCTATGAAGGCGAACGGCGCTTCTCGGCAACCGTGCGTTTACCGGAAGGTTTTCGCAACAGCATCGAAGCCATTGACGCCATGCTGCTGACGTCGGCCAACGGCGCGCGCGTACCGCTGGGCGATCTGGCCGACATCCGCCTGAATGACGGGCCTTCGCAGATCAGCAGGGAAATGGGCAAACGCCGGATCGTTGTCGGCGTTAACGTCAGGGACAGGGACTTGGGCAGCTTCGTGGCGGAACTGCAAAAAGCCGTCTCCAACCAGATCAAGCTGCCGGAAGGGTATTACCTGGAATGGGGCGGACAATTCCAGAACATGGAACGCGCACTGGGCCATCTTAAAATCATTATCCCGATTACGATCGGCGCGATTTTCTTTCTGCTGTTCATGCTGTTCAACTCGCTACGCTTTGCCGCGCTGATTATTCTGGTACTGCCGTTTGCGTCGATAGGCGGCGTGGTATCTTTGTTCATCACCGGCGAATACCTGTCGGTGCCGGCTTCGGTCGGGTTTATCGCGCTGTGGGGAATCGCCGTATTGAACGGCGTGGTGCTGGTTTCCTATATCCGCAACCTGCGCGACAGCGGACTCAGTCAGATAGAGTCCATTCGCCAGGGCTGCGCGCAACGTTTCCGCCCGGTCATGATGACCGCCACCGTCGCGCTGCTCGGGCTGGTGCCCTTCTTGTTCGCCACCGGCCCCGGCTCGGAAGTCCAGCGGCCTTTAGCTATCGTTGTTATCGGCGGACTGATCACGTCAACATTGCTGACGCTGATTATGCTGCCTACGCTTTATCGATGGTTCGAGGAAGACCGTTAGTCTGTTTGATTCATCAGTCGTGACCCCCCTTTTCCCTACGGCATCACAAAACCGTAATGTCATGGCGGACTTTAAAAAATTTTATGTGCATTGTGCGTAAACACAGCGGAGAATGAATGTGAACTTTTTACCGGGAGTAGAACATGCCGCACAATTATTTGAAAACAAGTTACGCCTTAGCCCTTGCAATCGCCGGAATGCTGGCGACCGCCCCGGTTCTAGCCGACAAGCATGCCGGGAAAGGCCACGAAAAAGCCGAGAAACATGAACGGCGGGAAAAACAAAGTCATGACAGGGAGCGCGATGATCGGCCATTTCAGCAAAAAGGCGAACAAGACCATAGAGAACAGCGCTATTTCGATGACAGGCATCGAACCGTGATCCATGACTACTATGCCGAGCAGTTTCGCACCGGCCGCTGTCCGCCGGGGCTGGCCAAGAAACAGAACGGCTGCGTTCCGCCCGGACTGGCAAAACAGTGGAATATAGGCCAACCGCTGCCCCGCAACGTGACTTACTACGATCTGCCGTCGGCAGTACTTAATCAACTGGGAGCGCCGCTGCCCGGACACCGTTACGTGCGAGTGGCGGACGACGTCCTGCTAATCAGGCTAGGAACGGGATTGGTTGTAGACGCCCTTCAAGGTCTGGGCTGGCGCTAACAGGCGTCATATTTAAAGTCGAACGCAGGGCTAGGGAAGCGCTGATTTAGTCCTTCGACAGGCTCGGGACGAACGGTAACGTATTGATTCCGTTCGTGGTGAGCCCGTCGAATCATGAACGGAAGCATTTTGTTCAGCGCTTCCCTAGGTTCTATCCCGCCAAGACAACAATGCGATGTTTCTCCGCACGAAAATAAACGCTGTACGGAAAACGATTGTAAACAATTATTTACCACCGAGAAGACACGAGGTTTTTACCTCAGATATTACCGGGTAGGTCGGGTAACTGCTTTTCGTTGCCCGACATTTGAAGCGCGTATATGTCGGGCATAAACGGCATGCCCGACGGGACTTTAATGCGTACCCGCCAATTTAAGTACCAGCGCAGTTATCAATACTGTTTGCAGCACACCAACGCCCACCACCCAACGGATTAACTCCGCTTTAGTTTCGGCAATGTCACGCTTTAGCTCGGAACGTACCAGCTCAATCTTTAACTCCAGTTCCCTTAAGTCGCGCTTGGTGGCTAAATTATCTAAATCATAATCATGACGTGCCTGCTCCAAGGTATTGCTGGATGTTGTTTTTTGTAAGTTGGTTATTACTTCCGCCTGTTCTTCGCTAAAACCTACATCTTTAAGCTTTTTAACAAATTCATGCGTATCGAAAGTTAATGTATTCATCGTTTCACCTGCATTGATTCAGAATGCATTGTATAGGCAAAGGTCATCACGCACAAAAAAGCCGGTGTGTCCGGCCTCAGCTGTTACGTCATGCGGTAACGGCACTAAGCTTTAAAGTTGCAATGCGAGTCGGGCGGAAATTCTAAGCCCAGAACTATGATCGAGCTCTGCCTTGGCAAAGCACCGTACCAATCAAGCGAGTCGGGTAGTTGCAACAGCTTTTCGTCGCCCGACATTTGAAGCGCGTATATGTCGGGCATAAACAGCATGCCCGACAGAACTATATCTTCTTTGGGTCGGCAGGACTTGTATACAGATGAGCGCCGGAGCGTGGGAGCGATCAACAACCCATTGTTATTGATGCAATACATCCCAAACCGGCTGCAACAGGCTTTGGCATTGCAGCTCAAACGGCTCGCCCAGCACCTGCCCCAAGTCCGCCACATTGCCGTAAAGCCGCCTGAGTTCCGGCTCGTAAGGCTGTTCCACGGCCCTGGACAATTGCTCGATTGCCGCATCCAGCGCCGACTTTGAGGCCCGGCTGCCGATTTGCAGTTTGTGGGCCTGTTTGATGTACGCCAAGGCCGGTTCGACAAAAAATGCATCGGGCTGTTTTCGGCCCTGCCGGTATATTTCTATCCATGCGCTCAGCTGCTGCGGTCGGCAATGTTCGGGCAACAGGCTTAAGTCTTCATCGGTACTGAGCAAAAACGTCGGTTGCGGCTGGACTTCGTTAATTATCAGGTGATGCAACAGCGCGCAGACAAAATCCTTGCCCTTAAGAGCGGCGTAACGATAAATGAGGCTGCCGTGCCGGTAAAGGTTGCCGAGTTTGCCGGCCAGACGGTATTGCCCGACGATTATGTCTACCGGCAAATCGTCTAAAGACGCGCCTAAGTCTTTTTCCTTTATTCGTTGGACAAATTCATTAATCGCCTGCTGTTGGCGGTCGAACTCCAGTTCGCCCGGTACGCCCGCCAGCCACCGGCCTTGGGCTTGCAGTTTTTTTACCGTGGGCTGCTTGCCGTTTAGCGCCTCGTGTATCCATTCATGATAAATCGCGTAACCCTCCAGCTTGGCGACGCTAAACGGCTCGCGCTCTTCGGCATCGGCTTCCATGCCGCTAAAGCGTAAATCCATTTGCCGTTGCATAAAATAACGCTGCGGATGCCGGAAGAAACTGAACAATTCGCTGAGCTCGATCACTTCGGTTTCCGCAGCGTCTTCGAGGATTGCTCCTTGCCACCATAAATCGACAAGGGCGGACGGTCGGTCGCCCCTGCCGGTCAATGCCCTAGCGGTTTCGCAATCGGTCTCGGAAAAGCTGAATAAATCCGCCGCACCGTCAAAATAGCGCCGACTAAACGGTTGCAACGGATGCCGGGTGATCCAGTCTATAGGAGCAATCTGCTGTTTTAGTGCTGTTGACTTTGGAGTATGGACTCCTTCTCCCTCAGGGAGAAGGTTGGGATGAGGGGGTTCAAATAAGCCTTTTTCCTTATTTTGTTTCCCCCTCACCCCACCCTCTCCCTCTGGAGAGGGCTTTTTTGCGCAGCACTGCAAAACCTCCAGCAATTCGCTGATCACCACCGACGGCGGAATGGCGTCATTGTGGCTGATCGACTGGCCGATATAGGTCATGATCAGCCGCTGCCTAGCCGACAACAGGATTTCCAGAAACTGGTAGCGGTCATCGCTACGGTGCGAACGGTCGCCTTTGCGGAAATTGTGCGCCAGTAAGTCGAAGGTCGGATGACGGTCGATTTTTGGGAACTCGCCGTCATTCATGCCCAGCAAGGCAATCACTTTGAACGGGATCGAGCGCATCGGCAACATCGAACAAAAGGTCAGCTGGCCGCGCAAAAAGCCGTTGGATGATTTGCGCTCGGCAACCATGCCTTCCAGCCAGCTGATAATCACTTGCAGCTCGACGTCATCATTATGGACTGCGGCCAGTTCGGCGGACAATTCCGCCAGCAGTTCGTTAAGCTGCCGGCGCTCGACCGGTTCCGCAGCCGCCAATAACTGGTCGGCGTAGTAATAAAGCTGTGTACTCCAGCTTTTCAGCGGTTTCGGCTGTTTCAGTTCCTTGCTGGCTTTAAACAGCAGCTGCATAAAATCGCACAAGCCGCCCAAAGCCAGCGCCGAGGAACCTTCAATATCCCTGTAGGGCAGCACCTCTGCAATAAAATCCTGGTCGCTGCCGACCGCATAGCCCATCAGCAGCCTGTCCAGCGTCGCCTGCCAGGTGTTTTCGCTCAGTTCCGGCAGGCCCAGCTCCTGTTTGTGTTGCGCGGACTTGCCCCAGCGGACATGGGTATCCTGCACCCAGTGTTTGATCAGTTCCAGGTCGACCTCGGACAAACCGAAACCCGGATACACCACCGGCTGTTCCAGCAAATCCAGCACCGATTGCCAGCCGAAACGGCTTTGGCTTAAGTCCAAAAAGCGGATGAAGGCGTCCAGCGCGTTGTTGCTCAGGCGCAAGCTTCGGTCGGCGATCGCGTGTTGAATATCGTCGAACACGGCGGAAATAAACGGCTCGTACACCTGGATGTCCGGGGCCATGACCACAATGTCGCGCAGCTCCAGCGACGGGTCGTTTTCCAACGCTTGCAGCAGCTGGTTTTTCAGCACTTCCACTTCGCGCATCCTGGAATGGCAGGCATGGATGCTGATCGAAGCGTCTTGTTCCAGGACCTGTCCGTCCAGCCGGTTATTCAAGATGCCGTTTTGCAGCCGTTGCAGATGAGTGCGCGCCTCGCCCAGTTCGAAACTTTCCGGTTCGAAATCGAACTGCGCCTGATCCAGCAGCATCTCCTGAAACTCGCGCCCCTGCTGGCCTAAGGTTGACAGCAACGGATGGCCGGTAAAATTTTCGTCGATTGCCCGCTGTCTCTTCGTTGCCAGATCGGCCCAAAAATCCTGTGCCGGATTGAGCAGAAAAAGATGCAGCTGGCAATGCTTGGACAAGCCTTGCAAATAGCTCAAGAATAACGGCGGCATCGTGTTAAGCCCGAACACCGAAATCCGCTCCGGCAATTGCCCGCTGAATGCGCCTTCCTCCGCGGCATTCAATTTGGCGATCACGTCCAGCCACAACGAGCCCCGGTGCTTGTTGCCGGTCTGTTCGGTTATTTGCAGCCACAACGCCTGCTGCCAGCGTTCGGTTGTTGTCTGGTACAGCAACTGGCCTTTTTGCCACGCCTCCAACATATCCGGCCGCATCATCTGGTACTGGTCGAAAATCTGCGCCAGCTGCTGGGCTAACTGGTAGCGCTTTAACGCGACATTCTCGCCGGACAGGTATTGCGTTAACGGCGAAAACACTTCGCCGTCCAGTCGGTCGCATCGGTTCCCTACCGATTGCGACACTTCTGACCTCCAGGGAGGGAGGAAATGCCGAGGACTGCCGGGAGCAGTCTCGGTCGCCATCCCTGGCAGTCGCCTGAGCAAGGCCTCGATCCGCCATAGCATCAAGTTACGCTCGAAAGCCGCATCGCTTAAGCGGCTGTCGATGTTCTGCGCCAGCGAACTGAAAAACTTGCCGGGAAACAAAAACTCGTAATTCCCCCAGACCTTGAATCGGCCGGCCAGCTGCTGCGACAACCAGCGCTCCATGCCCTGGCTTTGGATCAAGAAGACCTCCTTCGCAAAAGGCGAGGCCAACGGCGAGTTTTCGATGACTGCGCACAGGTGGGCGACCAGGTTTTCGGTTTTATTGGAGCTGTGCAGGATGAACATGGGCGCTTGAGTTTATCGTGGGCATTTTTTAAAAATCAGCTGAGGAATCTTGGTATCTGCTGTATTATCACACACCATTTACAGTCCCTTAACTAAAATCAGGAAGCCTCATGACTCAAGACGAATTAAAACAAAAAGTAGCTCAAGCCGCTTTACACTATATTAAAGATGTTTCCATTATCGGCGTAGGCACCGGTTCTACGGTGAAGCATTTCATCGATTATTTGGCCGATTTTAAAGGACAGATCGAAGGCGCTGTCTCCAGTTCCGAAATGAGCACCGCACATTTGAAAAAAGTCGGCATTCCTGTGCTGGACCTGAACTCGGTCGGCACGCTGGATGTTTATGTCGATGGCGCTGACGAGGTGACGCCGCATAAACATATGATTAAAGGCGGCGGCGGCGCATTGACCCGCGAAAAAATCATTGGCGCAGCCAGCAAGCAGTTTGTTTGTATTGTCGATGAAACCAAATGCGTCGATGTGCTGGGTAAATTTCCGCTGCCGGTTGAAGTCATCCCGATGGCCAGAAGCTATGTCGCACGGGAGCTGGTTAAATTGGGCGGCCAACCGGTGTGGCGGGAAAACGTTATCACCGACAACCACAACGTGATTCTCGATGTACATAACCTGGACATTATCGATCCGATCAAGCTGGAACAAATCATCAACAACATTACCGGCGTAGTGACAGTCGGCCTTTTTGCGATGCGTCCTGCGGATGTGGTGTTAGTGGGCAAGGGCGATGAAGTCATCACGCGATAACAAACTTCTATAGCGTTGATTCACTCTGATCGAGCCGGCAACAAGCATTTTGCCGGCTCGATTATCTGCTGTTCATCAATATCCTGAATCGAATAATCCTGCTTGTTGAGTTTATACGGATTGACGGTTGATGCGGACTTGACCACTTTGTTGATGTCGGTCTGGTAAACCCGGCTGACCGGCGTCGGGCCGAAGAGGGTGATGGACGGCCTATTTAAGCCCCAGGCCATGTGCGTCGGCCCGGTATCGTTACCGATCAGCAAATCGGCGTTGGCAATCAGCGCTTTCAGGCTGTTCAAATCCAGTTTGGGCATGACTTTGATTAGGCCGGATTGCGCCGCCATCCACTCCGCTCGGGCTTTTTCCTGATCGCTGCCCCAGATGACCAGGCAGTTTTGCTGCAAGGCCTCTGCTATTTTTACGAATTTTTCCGCCGGATAGTTGCGGCTGTCCCAGGTTGAGCCGATCACCAGCACGATATTGTTCCGGTCTTTTGACAGGTAGTCATAAATTTGCGGATCTTCGTTTTTGAAGAACAAAAACGGCTTTTTGTTGAGAATTTGCTCTTTGGTGATGTCGAACCCTAAAGGGCTGGACAGGACCAATGCATTTCTGTCGATGGTATTGGCATGAAAAGCGCACGCCACTTTAATATCGTAAAACCATGACGCGGCTTTTTCCCGGATTGAATCGGCATCAAATCCGGCGATGCGCTTTCCGTGCCGCGCTTTCGGCATACCCAGCCCCCCTGCCGCTACCAGTTTGGCGGTGACCGCCGATTTAATCAGCCCTTGGGCATCAATAACCAAGTCATAATTATTTTTTGCGTAGCCGCGGATTTTTTTGAGCTGCCGAACAAAACCGGTCTTATCGTTTTTTAAGGCTTTCAGGTTAACCGTCAGAATGTTATCGATGTCGGGATTGTTTTTTAAAACCTCGGCGAAGCGCTCTTCAACGATCCAGTCGATCTGGATTTCCGGGGTGCGGGCCTTGATGAATTGAAGAGCGACCATCGCATGGACGATGTCGCCCAGGGCCGAGAGTTTTACGATCGCTATTTTCATGTAGGCTCTGCTTCGGTAAGCGCTATCAATTGAAGCACCCGGTCCGGTGTGATGCCGGTCAGGCAATGGGTGTGGCCCAGCGGACATTCGCGCTTGAAACAGGGTGCGCAATCGAGATTCAATGAGATAACCTGGGCCTTATCGTTCAGCGGCGGCGTAAATCCCGGATCCGATGAGCCGTAAATGGCGATGATTTTTTTATCCAGCGCGGCGGCGACATGCATCAAGCCTGAATCGTTGGTCACCACATTATTAACCAGCGACATCAAATCGACCGCCTCGGCCAAGGATGTCCTGCCGGTAAAGTCGGTACAAAGGCCGGAAGCTGCTTTATTGATTTGCGCGGCGTCGGCTTTGTCTTTTTCGGAACCGAACAGCCAGACCTGCCAGCCTTGGTCGATTTTATGCCGGGCGACTTCGGCGTAATACTCGGTCGGCCAGCGCTTGGCCGGGCCGTATTCGGCGCCGGGGCATAAGGCCAGTATTCTTGGAGAGGAAATCAGCTTGAATTTATCGATGACGGCTTGTTGCCGGTCTTTGCTGATCGTTAGCGCAGGCGTCGGGCATACCGGCGGCAACTTCGCATCTTTGGGCAAACCCAAGGCGACAAACCGCTGCACGGTCATGGTCAGCCGTTTTTTATCGAGCTTTCTGGCATCGTTCAGCAAGCCCCAGCGGTATTCGCCGATGTAACCTGTACGAACGGGTATATCGGCAAAAAACGTTGGTATTGCGGATTTCCAGGAATTCGGCAGCAGGATGGCCTGATCGTAGCCTTCCGGGCGCAGGCTTTTACCCAGTTTGATGCGTTCGATCAGGCCGAACTTACCGCGCGGCAGCGGCATCGCAATGGCTTGGGTCACTTCGGGCATTCTTTCCAGCAGGGATAATGTCCATGACGGAGCCAGCACGTCGATCCGGCAGTCCGGGCGGGCATTTTTCAGCGCGATAAACAGGCTTTGCGCCATCACCATGTCGCCGACCCAGGAGGGGCCGACGACTAGAATCTTGTGATATTTTTTCAAGACCTTAAATGACTATATACTTTATAAACCACGAAGACACGAAGAAAGAAACATAAAACTTCGTGTCTTCGTGGTTCATTTTTTTAAAAAACCTTAAGCAACGTAAGTCAACCAATCGGCATGGTCGTCTCTGCGCCCATGCACATAGTCGAAATACAGAGACTGCAATTTCTCGGTGACCGGCCCGCGGCTGCCTGAACCGATTGCGCGATTGTCCAGTTCCCTGATCGGCGTTACTTCAGCCGCAGAACCGGTAAAGAACGCTTCATCGGCCACGTAAATCTCGTCGCGGGTGATGCGTTTTTCGATCACTTCATAACCTTGCTCTCTGGCAATGGTGATGACCGAATCACGGGTAATGCCTTCCAGCGCCGAGGTGGTTTCAGGCGTGTAAATTTTGCCGTTGCGCACGATAAACAGGTTTTCGGCGCTACCTTCCGCCGCGAATCCTTCATGATCCAGCATCAACGCTTCGTCGTAACCGTTGGCCAAAGCTTCCTGTAACGCCAGGATGGAATTGATGTAATTGCCGTTGGCTTTGGCTTTGCACATGGTGCTGTTGTGATGGTTGCGGGTATAAGACGACGTGCGGATGCGGATGCCGTGCTCGATGCTGTCCGCGCCCAAATAAGCGCCCCATGACCAGGCGGCGACCATCACGTGGACTTTCAGGTTGTCGGCTCTTAGCCCCATACCTTCGGAACCGAAAAAGCACATGCTGCGAATATAGGCGCTGTCCAGGTTGTTCTTGGCAACCGCATCGCGATGCGCCTGGTTAAGCTCGTCTTTACCGTAAGGCATTTTCATATTCATGATATGCGCCGAACGGAACAGGCGATCCGTATGTTCCTGCATCCTGAAAATCGCCGTGCCTTTTTCCGCATGATAAGCCCGTATGCCTTCAAACACGCCCAATCCATAGTGCAAGGTGTGCGTCAACACATGGACTTTAGCTTCGCGCCACTCAACCCACTTGCCATCCAGCCAAATAACGCCGTCTCTATCATCCATCGTCATCGTTTATTCTCCAACTTAAATTAATGTTTATTTATGTAAGGGCATGGAACATGGATGCCAACAGTAGGCGCCTCTAGGCGACACGGATTTGACTGATAACCACTGATAACCGTTTTAATCCGCCTAATCAGGTCATCCCTGTCTATTACCTACTCCATGTAACCATGCCAAATCTGTTCGACTTGTGCGCTCATTTTGGCGACCTCGGCCTCGGCTATAACAGCCTTATCCCCTTGTAAAACCTGTTTATGACCGAAATCCCGATAGGTGCAGTAAGCGTTTTTAAGTGTTTCCTGATCGGCTTTGGAAATAAAGCCCTGCTGTTGCAGGCCTTCAAGCAGTCTGACATTATCGGTGTAGGTCGTCAGCGCTACATTAAGAGCCGCCTGATCCAATACGCCAAATTGTACTATAAACTCAATATCAGCAATACCGCCTTTGCTTTGTTTTAGGTCAAACTTGTCTTTATCTTTGGTAGCCAGAGCCTCGCGCATTTTTTCGCGCATCTCCCGGACTTCTTTTTTTAATACGCCTGTATCCCTGGGCAGGCTTAAAATCCGGCTGCGTATGGCCTCATACTGTACTTTAAGCTGAGGGTCTCCGGCGATAAAACGGCCCCTGACCAGCGCCTGTAGCTCCCAGGTCCAGGCCTGATTTTTCAGGTAATCCTCATAGGCGTTAACATGACTGACCAGCAAACCGGAGTCGCCATTGGGCCGCAAACGCATATCCACTTCGTAGAGTACGCCGGACAACATCTTGGTATCGAGTATATGCCTGACTTTCAGCCCCAGACGACCGTAAAATTGGCCGCAGGAAATCGGCTTTTCGCCATCAGTCATCGCATTGCCGTCCTTGCAATCGTACAAAAACACCAGATCCAGGTCGGAGCCGTAACCCAGCTCGATGCCGCCCAATTTGCCGAAGCCTATGACCGCAAAACCGATAGACGTATTATCGGTCTCCGGCGGCTGGCCATGCTTGTCTGTCAGCATCAGCCACGCGCGTTCAACGACATGACTGACGATGCTTTCGGCGATATAGGTCAGGTAATCGCTGACCACCATCAGCGGGATTACGCCCATAATATCGGCGGCGGCCACTCTTAATACGTTCAATTGTTTAAACTGGCGCAGCACTACCATCAGCTGCTCAAGATCCTGCACCTCGACATGAGCCAGCAAAACCCGAAGTTGCCGGTCAAGATCGGCTTTTTTGAGCGGCTCGTAAAGCGAGCGGGTATCCAGCAATTCGTCGAATAAGACCGGGTACAGCGATAAATAATCGCAAATCCACGAACTGGCCGATGACAGCTTGACCAATTGCGACAAGGCGCCGGGGTTTTCGGACAATAACGATAAATAGACATTCCGGCCCGCAACCGCCCCAAACAATCCGAGTATCCGCATCAGGGTTTCATCCGGGTTAGCAACCTGCCGCATGGCTTCTATCAACTGCGGCATTAACCGGTCAAGCACGCCCGCGCCTTTAGCCGTCAGCCTTCTGACGGCGGCGGAATGCTTAAAATCTTTTATTGCAGCGAGCATCGCGCCGGTGTCTTGAATGCCCCATTCTTTTAAATGGTCCATCAACTCCGAATCATCGGCGACACAAGCCCAAATTCTTTGCGCCGTTCGTGGTGAGCCTGTCGAACCATCCTGTTTTGACAGGGAAAAAACCTGGTCGAAGACTTCGTGTACCTGCGTCCTTACCTTGTCCAGATCCTGTTTAAAGCTAGGCCAGTCTGGATAATCCAGCGAATACGCCAATATCTGTTGCGCTGCCGGGTTTGTCGGCAAATCGTGGGTTTGTTGATCCTGATATTGCTGGATATGGTTTTCAACCCGACGCAAAAAACGGTATGACTGCATTAACTGATCGGCATCTTGTTGCGCCAGCAACTCCCGCTCACCCAGCAGTCTTAATACATCCAGAATCGGACGGGTTTGCAGGGCTTTGTCGTTGCCGCCGCGGATCAGTTGAAATGCCTGGCCGATAAATTCTATCTCGCGTATGCCGCCCGGCCCCAGCTTGATATTTTCCATGCGGTCTTTGCGCCGCAGTTCCTGGGTGATCTGCGCCTTTAACGAGCGCAACTCCTCAAACGCGCCGTAATCGAGATAACGCCGGTACACAAAAGGCCTGAACATGGCCATCAGCTGCGCGCCGACCTTGAAGTCGCCCGCAACCTGGCGCACCTTGATCATCGCGTAGCGTTCCCATTCCCTGGCCTGGGTCTGGTAATAGTTTTCCATGCCGTCAAAGGTCATGATGATCGGCCCGCTGTCGCCGTAAGGCCTTAAGCGTATATCGGTGCGGAATACAAAACCGTCTACGGTGATCTCGTCCAACACTTTGATCAGGTTGCGGCACAGCTTGGTAAAGAACTCGCCGTAGGTCGTTTCTTTCCTGTCCGGCAACACGCCGTCTTCCGCGTAGGCAAAAATCAGATCGATGTCGGAGGAATAATTCAATTCGTAAGCGCCCAGCTTGCCCATGCCCAGCACCACAATCTGCTGCGGGCTGCCGTCCGACAATAACGGTGTGCCGCGTAGTTCGCAGGCTTCCTGATAAAGAAAATCCAATGCGTATTGTATGCAGGCGTCAGCCAGATGCGATAAATCGGCCAGTGTTTCCGATAATTCGGCCCAGCCGGCCAAATCCCGCCAGGCTATCCTGACCATCTCCCTGCGCCGGAACCAACGCAATTTCGTCATTAACTCGGCCTGCGTCTCAACCGGGGTTTGCGCCAGCCCTTCGGCCGAGCTCAGGACAAGTTTTTCGGCATAATTGTTTTCGCTGTAAACCGCCGACAAATCGCCGGAGTTAACCAGATCGGCCAGCAACTCAGGCTTGCGGGTGCAGCTTTCGGCAACAAACAGGCTGGAGCACCAGACCTTGACGATAGCTGCATTAAACTCCGGCGTTGGCGTGATATTGAGCTTAAGTTCCGTAACCCGTTCATCCCATTTAGTCAGCGAGTCGATCACCGTAGCCCTTAACTGATCAGGTAGCGCTGCAAATTCGGATTCGATATTTTTGATAAAAGACATGGCTGAAAGGCGTCAATGGAAAAACCCATGATAACGAAAACAGGCGCGCAACGAATAGCGCTATTTGTAAACATCTTGATATGAACAACGAAGATGGGTAGAACGAGTCTTGATAAAATGATAAAGTTGAACAAATCCTCATTAAACTATTTACGATTTAAACTTATGAAAACGCCCACATTTACCAAGAACTTCTTTTTTGCTGCACTGACCAGCGCGGTTATCGCATTATCGGTTACCGGCTGTTCGGATGATGAACAAAAAACCGCAGCGGCGAAACCGGCAGCGACCGCCGAAGTGCATAACCCGTTCGATCATTCCCACGACACCCCGGTGACCGATATACAAAAACACAAGTTTGAGCATGATTTTGCCGACCAATGCGTAGACAGGGAATTAAAAAATTCAACCAATAAAGAATTCGATAAGGCGCGCTATTCCACGCCTTGCATGTGCATAGCCAAATTCTTGATGAAAGATTTGACTGCCGATGAGGCTCAGCTGTTTATCGGCGAGCATAAAAACGCCCAGTCTTTGGTTATCAAGTATGAGAATGCGGCTTATCATTGCCTGCAACAGAACGCCCTGCCTAAAGGACCGGATTTTACCAGAGTGCCGCAGGCTAATTGATTTAACATTGTAGGCCGAAATAAACTTGTTTTCGCTGTCGCTCAAACAAGTTTATTTCGGCAACACAGCGTGTCTGTCGGGTACCATACCGGACTTAAGCAACAACCGTAATAACCGTCTTCCCTGCCAGTTCTTTTAATACCTGCAAACCGCCTGCGATAATCATTTCAGGATTTGGATGCATCGACTCCTCGGCAACCTGCTTTAGACAATCGGCCGCCAATATCCCTTCATGCTCCTGGATTATTTCCAGCAACCGGTAAGTGATCGGAGTGATTTCTATAAAATTAACCTCGTCATTCGGATTGCGATAAACAACCAGGAAGGTAGCTTGCTCCGGCGCCGTTTCAGGTAAAAAAGCGGGGGATATTTGCTGGACGGGATATTGATAGGCCAGCGGCCAAGCTAAAGGCGACAACTGAATACGCCGGTTGAATAAATCATCCAGATTCTGCTGGTTTTCATGCACGGTTTCCTTGGCGATGGACAAGGCCATTTCCACCCATTCGTAATGCGCCAGCTCCAGCATAAACGGGAAATCATTTGCACCGTCCCGCTCGTTTTGCAGATAATCCAAAAACTCTTCAGGGATTTCTGAAAAATGCGGCGAACGACTGACATGCTTGGCGAAAAAACCCTGTCCCAGCTCAAACCATTGCCGGTCATTCAATAGTGTCCGCAACACCGGAAAATTGGCCGACAAAAAGCTGTCGATATTATTAAAAAACAGCTCGCGATACATCGCCATGCGCTGCGGCTGGACATCGGCAGGCGGCGAATTGTTTTCAGGATCTCTGATGTACGCGGCAAACTCGCTCTGCTTGGTTTTAAAATCGACGCTCATACCGGCCCTCAAGCGGATTGCTTGGCATGCTGGGTTCCCCAAGCGGCTTGTATCGCGCTGATGGTGTTAACCTCCCTGATTAACTCTTCCATCTCCGGGATATTAAAGTCCCGCTCCAACAGCGTCGGAAACACGCCGTAAAGCTCATAAGCCTTGCCCAGCAGCTTCCAGACGGGATCGATCACGTCTGCGCCGTGGGTATCGACCAGAAAATCTTCAGCCTCGACATAATGCCCGGCAATATGCGCGTAAGCGATGCGGTGCGCAGGCACGGCCTTTAAAAAAGCTTCGGCATCGTAACCGTGGTTAACGCTGTTCACGTAAATATTATTGATGTCGATCAGCACATCGCAATCGGCTTCTTCGATAACCGCATTGAAAAAATCGATCTCGGCCATTTCCTGACCGGGGGCGGCGTAATAGGACACGTTTTCGATGGCTATCTTTTGCTCCAGAATATCCTGGACGCGCTTGATCCGCCCGGCAACATGGGTAACCGCTTCCGAGGTAAACGGGATCGGCATCAGGTCGTATAAATGCCCGTCCTTGCTGCAATAACTTAAATGTTCGCTGTAAAATTTTATTTGATGTTCGGCCATGAACCGTTTGACTTCGCGGACGAATTTTTCATCCAGCGGATCGGTGCTGCCTATCGACAGCGATAAGCCGTGACAGACAAAATCGAATCGCTCGGTCATCGCGCGAAACTGCTTGCCGAATTTTCCGCCGATGGTGATCCAGTTCTCCGGCGCGACCTCATAAAAACCGACTTCTTCGGGCGGGGATTCAACAATCTGGCTTAAAAATGATCGCCTAAGACCTAAACCGGCGCCGTGAACGAGATTCTGGGTTGTGTCCATAAGAACACCTTGCTGTGATTTGATGGGAACTGGAGGGCATGATGATCACGCCCTCCTTATGCTAAAAACGGAAAGACCGCCTTAGACTTATTTGCCGGCGGGTTCTTTAGACATATTGCCGCAAGAGCCTTCCTTGCCTTTCATCATCGCGCCGCAGGCCGCTTCCATACCTGGTTTCATTTTGCCGTCTTGCATCATCGCGCCGCATTTGCTTTCGCCGCATTTGCCTTCGGCGGCTGGTTTTGCTGCATCTGGTTTTTTGTTGCCCGCACATGCTCCTTCCGCCGCTTTAGGCTTCTCCATACCGCCCATTGACGCACCGCATGACATTTCAGCCGCTTTATCCGCAGCGGCAACTTGCATGTAACCGGCCGACAATTCAGTCATACCGAAAGGATTGGCTTCTGCATTAACCGCAGTTGCAGCAAATGTAGACAAAAAAGCGGCACCCATTGCAGCAGCTAAAGGGGTTTTATTAATTTTTTTCATTGTAACTCCAGGGGTGTTGGTTGTTTCAATCCGCTCCCAGCGGGTTAAGTCGGGAGATTAATCGATACGCAACGTATCGAATGTTGCTTATCATATCAAAACCGTCTAAATAAAGAATGAATATCCTTCTATACCACAAAACTCCGTCAAATTATCAGCCCGGTGCATACTTTATATTAATGTCCGGTTTTATTCTGATACTCGCACAAGTCTTCAATAACACAGCTCTCACAACGCGGCTTTCTGGCAATGCAGGTATAGCGCCCATGCAGAATCAGTAAATGATGCGCATCTTTCTTATGCTGTTTAGGCACCCACTTGTCCAGTTTACGCTCCACCTCCAGCACATTTTTACCGGGCGCAATGCCGGTACGGTTGGCAACCCTGAAAATATGGGTATCCACCGCAATCGTATGCTGCCCAAAAGCGGTATTCAATATGACATTGGCGGTTTTTCTGCCGACCCCCGCCAGCGCTTCCAGCGCTTCCCGTGTCTGGGGCACCTGGCCGTCATGTTTCTCAAGCAACTGCCTGCAAAGCGTGATGATATGTGCCGCTTTGCTGTTAAACAGCCCGATGGTCTTGATGTGCTCTTTTAAGCCCGCCTCGCCCAGCGCCAAAATGGCTTGAGGCGTATTGGCGACCGGAAATAATTTGGCGGTCGCTTTGTTGACGCCCTTATCGGTCGCCTGCGCCGACAAAACGACCGCAATTAATAGTTCAAAAGCGCTGGTATAATGCAGCTCCGTAGTCGGTTCAGGTATGGCCAAAGCCAGCCGATCAAAAATTTCCAGGCGTTTTTTTAGATTCATGCGGTATTTGGTTTTACTCGATAGTGTGCCGCTATTTTCAGCATAATCGAAGGATCGAACAAGCTATGTCTGAAGTGAGGGTGTAAGAATTTTTGTGAAACAGTCGTTTGGCGGGAAACTGCCTCCCATTCCCTTTTACTTCACGGCAGAGCAATGTCGCTTAAAAACGATGGATTGGCTAAACTGTTATTAGCGACTCCTGTCATGATGCTGTCTCACCAACTCTTCATACAGATCAACATACGACTGCACCATCTGCTCAGCCGTAAAGTGTTCCCAATATCGCTGCTCGGCACGCCTGCCCATTTCTGCAGCTTCCTCAGGATGCTCCCACAGATAACGCATCGCTTGCCGAAGCGCCACTGGATCGCTGGGCGGCACAACCAGCCCAGTCTCATCCGCAACGTTGATATAGGTAGTACCGGTTCCAATTTCGCTGGAAATCATCGGTTTTTTGTACATTGCGCCTTCCAGCAACGAAATACCAAAAGCCTCAGAGCGCAGATGCGAAGGAAAAACCACACCATAACATAGCGTTAACAGTGCTACTTTATCTTCATCCGGCAACTGGCCCAAAAAGTGGATATTGCGCAACCCAAGCCGAGCTGCCTGTGATTTCAATTCCTGCTCAATTGGGCCCGCGCCTACAATCACTATGGGATAACCGGTCCCTTGTGCAGCCTCCAGCAAAATGTGAAGTCCTTTGTAGTAACGGATGACCCCAACAAACAAGAAAAACTTCGGGCCGAGTCTCTCCCGCCAGTACTGCAATCGATCAGGCATCGCTTGGGGATAGGTGGCTTTGTCTAACCCTATCGGAATCACGCTGACTTTGTCTGAGAACATCCCAAGCACATCGCTAGTGGCCAAATAATTTGGTGAAGTGGCCACAATGCGGTCCACACTCGCCAAAAACTTTCGCTTCAATGGCCGGTAAAGCTTAAGTAAATGCTCTTGTCGGATGATGTCCGAGTGATAAGTCACCACGGTCGGCTTCTTCACCCTCGTTGCAAAATGCACTACATCCATGAATGGCCATGGGAAGTGGTAATGAATGACATCGGCCTGTTTAGCTAACTGCGCAAAACGCAAAAAAGCCGAAAAAGAAAAACCCGTCGAAGCAATTTGCAAGTCAAGCCTAGCGCGATGCGCCAAATAGCCATCGATTTCGATAGTGCGCGGCACACGGTCAGGTGTTAACGAGAGCACATCGGTTTTGACGCCCAGCTTATTGGCTCCCCTGGCAATCTGATTGATAACCTGCTCAACGCCTCCCATCGTGTCAGGGAAGGACGTCTTAAAAAAATGTAGAACCCGCATGTAATCTCGTTTCAATTAGCCTGATATTGATTTAAACCACACCGCGTAAGGCTGAGCCAGCCACCATTTCAACGGTACCCGCCCATAATATTTGCGGACAACTTTGATCGCCTCCTGGTAATGTCGCCGACGCTGGGTTTTGGTCTTTGTAGCCTCATGCTCACGGTTTACCGCAACAAAGTCATCCAAAAACTGCAATGATCCAGCCTGCTTGAATAAGCGCCACCACAAATCGTAATCCATCGCCATATGTAGTTTACCATCGACGCCACCCACGCTCTCCCAAGCTGCGCGCCGGATCAGGGTCGCCGGCTGTGAAATAATGCAACGCAACGCCAAGCGCCGTTCAAGGAAAGGTTCAACCCATACCGGATAGCGCTTTCCCGATTTCTGCACCACATTCCATGCCCGCCCATAAACGGCAGGCGCATCGGGATATTTTTCTGACTCGGCAATGAGTTTTGCCAAACCACCCGGCAAAAACCAGTCATCGCTATTTAGCCAGCACACATAGGGTGCCCGCCCCTGAGCAATGCCTTCATTGATTGCTGCGGCCTGTCCGTCATCGGCGTGACTACGCCACCCCGCCAATCGGTGTTCCCACTTACGGATGACATCAACAGAATGATCCGACGATCCACCATCCAGCACAAAGACTTCAACAGGGATTTCCTGCTGAAAAATAGAGGCCAACGCATCATCCAAAAACCGCCCTTGATTAAAAGAGGGAACCGCAACCGTCACCAACGGCTCTACCATGTCTTACTCGGCCGATTTGGTCAAAAAATCCGCATAAGACTTGGCAATCCCATCGCGTAACGAGGTTTTAGCCTGCCAACCCAATTCTCGCATCCGATCAACATTCAATAGCTTGCGCGGCGTACCGTCGGGCTTGCTGGCGTCAAACACAATCTCACCATCAAAGCCGACAACGCTCATTACCGTCTCGGCCACCTCGCGAATCGTCACATCTTCAGCCGTGCCGACATTGAACAGCCCCTCACTGATGTTTTGTTCCATTAAAAAGATACAGGCATCCGCCATATCGTCAACGTATAAAAACTCTCGCATCGGTTTACCGGACCCCCATACCACCAGTTCTTTATCGCCACGAACCTTGGCTTCATGCGCCTTACGAATCAGTGCCGGCAGCACATGGCTAGTGTTCAGGTCATAGTTGTCATTGGGGCCGTACAGATTGGTCGGCATCGCCGAAACATACTGAGTACCGTACTGACGGTTGTAATTCTCACATAACTTGATACCAACAATTTTGGCAATCGCATAAGGCTCGTTGGTTTGCTCCAAAGGCCCGGTGAGCAGGTATTCTTCCTTGATCGGCTGCGGACAATCTCGCGGATAAATACAACTGGAACCCAGGAACAGCAAACGCTGCACTCCCGCCTTCCAAGCCGCATGCACAATATTCGCCTCTATCATCAGATTCTGATAGATGAACTCTGCACGATAGGTATTGTTAGCATGAATGCCCCCCACTTTTGCAGCCGCCAGAAAGATGTAATCCGGCTTTTCGTGTTCAAGGAACTGCGTGACTACGGTCTGATCGATTAAATCCAACTCGGCATGAGTACGCGTTATTAAATTCGTGTAGCCAGCAGCGGCCAATCGGCGAGCAATCGCCGACCCCACCATGCCGCGATGGCCCGCAATAAAAATCTTGGCATTCTTGTCCATTGACTTACTCGTGATAGTTATACGTTGAGTAGCCATGCTTCTTGACCAGCTCATCGCGCTCTGCTGCCTTCAAGTCTTCCCTCATCATTTCAGAGACTAATTCCTTGAAGCTGATCTGGGGCGTCCAACCCAGCTTTTGCTTGGCCTTGGTCGCATCACCCAACAAAGTTTCAACCTCGGTGGGACGGAAATAACGCGTGTCGACAGCCACGATACATTTGCCGTTTGCGTCGTACCCTTTTTCATCGACGCCCGTCCCTTTCCAATCGATCGTCAGTCCAATTTCCTGTGCCGCCGTATCGACAAATTCGCGCACACTGAACTGAACGCCAGTGGCAATTACAAAGTCTTCTGGTTGATCCTGCTGTAACATCAACCATTGCATTTCAACATAATCCTTGGCATGGCCCCAATCGCGCTTTGCGTCGAGATTACCAAGAAACAGACAATCTTGCAGGCCGAGTTTAATGCGAGCCAGAGCGCGAGTAATCTTGCGCGTAACGAATGTCTCGCCACGCACAGGAGATTCGTGGTTAAACAAGATTCCGTTGCAGGCATAAATGCCGTAAGCCTCACGGTAATTCACCGTAATCCAATAGGCGTAGAGCTTGGCCACTGCGTAAGGCGAACGAGGATAGAACGGGGTTGTTTCTTTCTGAGGCGTTTCCTGCACCAAGCCGTAAAGCTCCGAAGTCGAAGCCTGATAAAAACGAGTTTTCTTCTCCAACCCAAGGATACGGATAGCTTCGAGAATACGCAAAGCGCCGAGAGCATCGGAGTTGGCCGTATACTCCGGCTCTTCAAAACTGACGGCAACATGACTTTGCGCCGCAAGATTGTAAATCTCATCTGGCTGAACCTGTTGAATAATGCGGATAAGACTCGAGGAATCAGTCATATCGCCATAGTGCAGAATGAAGTTACGATTGGAAACGTGCGGGTCTTGATACAAATGATCGATGCGATCTGTATTAAAGAGCGAAGCTCGACGTTTGATGCCATGCACCTCATAACCCTTCTTTAATAAGAGTTCTGCGAGATAGGCCCCGTCCTGACCAGTAATACCTGTTATTAAAGCTTTTTTCATTGCTACTCCTAAAAAACAAAATCATTAAAATCAATTCGAATTGATCACCAAGTTTTTCAACCGCAGCATCTGTGCCGTGACCATTTTCTTGACCATCTCATCAAAGCTAATTGTTGGCTCCCAACCCAATAGCTTGTTTGCCTTAGAAGGGTCGGCTAGCGTCTGTCCGGACTCCATCGGGCGGACTAATGCCGGATCGCTAACCACGCTTTCGCGCCAATCTCTATCCACAGAACTGTAAGCAGTTTCGCACAAATCCCTTAATGTATGCAGCTTCCCTGTGCCAATCACGAAATCATCCGCGCGTTCCCGCTGAAGCATCAGCCACATTGCATACACAAAGTCGCTGGCGTAACCCCAATCCCGAGCAATATCAAGATTGCCCAATGCGAGCTTTCCTCGCTGAACAATGGGACGGCCCATTTCGTTAATATCTGGGGAATCTATAATCCCCAGCGCTGCACAGGCGGCACCGTAAGCTACCTTTTGCGTCAAAAAATGCAATGGTCGGCGCTCACTTTCGTGATTGAACAAAATTCCGCTCGCGATGTAGAGTCCATAACTCTCGCGATAAATCTTCGCCATCTGATGGGCGTAAACCTTGGCGGCCGCATAGGGATTTACCGGATTGAAGGGGGTTTCCTCGCTCTGGGGTACGATGGAGGCCTGGCCAAACATCTCAGAAGAAGAAGCGTGATAAACTCGACACGCCGGACAATGGTGCCGAACCGCTTCAAAAAGACGCACAGCCCCCAAGCCATTTACCAACAGCGTCTCCGGGGCTCGCGACCAAGATTCGCCAGGGCGCGACTGAGAGGCCAAATTATAAATTTCATCGGGCTTGGCGTCCTGAATGGCGGACGCTATGTCAACTCCCTCTGACATATCACCAAACAAAATCTCTACCCGGCCAGACAAATGACTGGCATTATTTTGTCGGTACCAACTTTCCTTTCGAGCCAGACCGAAAACCTGGTAGCCTTTTTCAAGCAACAATTCGGCAAGAAACGAACCATCCTGCCCGGTAATCCCCGTAATCAAGGCTTTCTTCATGCCTCTACCCGCCGTTTTGGAGAAGCCAGCGCCTCGTCGTAAAGTTGCAGCAAGGCAGCTGCGCTAGACTTCCAATTAAACAGGGCAGCCTGCTTCTGCGCAGCCATACCAAGCTGATCGCGCTCATTCCTGTTCATCGCAAGCCTTAACATCGCTTGAGCCCAACTTTCGATATCTTCCGGGGCGAGCAGAATAGCAGCATTTCCGGTCACCTCGGGAATCGAAGTGGAATTTGAAGTCAGCGTCGGCGCACCGAATTGCATGCCTTCCAGAACGGGTAACCCAAATCCTTCGAATAACGAAGGATAGAGATTTGCGTAACAATTACGATAGAGCCAGATCAACTCCTCGTCTGATACATAGCCGGTCATCACCACCTGAGCCTCAATCCCTAATTCAGCCAAGTGCTTCTGAAAATCCTCCATCAACCAACCTTCCCCCCCTGCCAACACCAGCGGCATGGGCTCTCCTCCTAATGCCAGGTAACGAGCATACATCTCAGCGAGGCGTCGCTGATTTTTTCTTGGCTCAATGGTACCCACGCTCAGCCAGTAGCTCCCGACAGACACAGCATCGAGTGCCTTTGGCCGCCGCCCCTCCGCAGATGAATCTGCAAATCGTGAACACGGGTAAATAACACGGATGCGATTCTCGGGAAAGTGAGGGAACACACTTAAATAATGAGTCCGTGAAGCTTCTGAAATAGCGACTACCCAATCCGCCGCAATCGCAGAACGAAATACGCCATCGAAACACCCCACTCTATTCGTCTCGGTGGTCCAAGATGGATCAACCACAAATCCCATATCGTAGAAGGTATAAATCAGGCGGCTCGACGTCAATTGAGTTGGGCACCAAAAGTTATTGGCATGGATAATATCCGGCAGACCGAGCGATACTTCAGCGTTATTTCCCGTCCAGAATACACGCGCGGCTTCCCTCGTGAGATGCCGTGGACCGTAGTGGACGTCACGGCCGGGATACGGGTTCCCGATAGGCATCAATGCATCAAAATAAAAGTCACCGAAACTGGGGAACAGCGAATAGCGATGTTCGGGCGCTAGTTCTAGCATCCTCTGAATCAGGGCGTGAGCAAAATAGCCGCAACCGGCCTTGCCGGAACCAGTTTGTGAAATGTCGAAACCGATGTTCATTCTGTCAATTACTATAAATCTATTGGGTTACTTAAGACCTTAATGGCGTATATATTAAATATGAAGAATGAAAGTAGAGTTATCTAGCATGTTATTTTCATTGCAACTCTGATCGCTTATATCGCATATAAATATGATTATACTCGACTGCAACCAGAGTCAGAAACGAAAATAGAGAAAAGACGAGCTTCCAGAGGCCATTATGCTGGATAACGCACTCCAAAATAATACGATGCTGGCCGCCCAGCGTATCGAGTCAAGTTTGAGCGAATCCTTGACCATTGCAAGGCGATGAAGTGCTTCCGGCAATGGAATTACGGCAATAAGCAGACCGACCACAATTACAACAAGCCCGTGTGGTGGAAAAATCAGGGCAAATGGTTCCGTCGTAGGTTGCAGCTGAGGAATCAGACCGTACATCCGCCCCAACAACTGTATCGCATAGTCCAGCGACTCGGCGCGGAACAGTACCCATGCGTTTATAATGATAACGAAAGTCAGTAATTGTTTAACTACTCCCGGCATTGGGAGATCCCAGCCGCGCCGTTCGCACATTTTTTCCAAGGTAAGAAAGAAACCATAATAAGCCCCCCAGAGAACGAAATTCCATGCAGCTCCGTGCCATAAACCTGAAATCAGGAATACGATCCATAAATTGAAGTACATGCGCCATGGTGCAACCTTATTGCCGCCCAGAGGAATATAAAGATAAAGACGCATCCAGTTGGAAAGCGTGATGTGCCATCGTTGCCAGAATTCAGTCACACTCTTGGCCGTATAGGGCTGATTAAAATTTTCCGGAAATCGGAAACCGACAACCCGGCCTAACCCTATGGCCATGTCTGAATAGCCGGAAAAATCGAAGTAGATCTGAACGGAGTAGGCGAGCACGCCCACCCATGCGTAATCAGAGGGCAGACTTTCAGGTGGCAAAGCAAAGATGGCATTGGCAATCTCCCCGGCAGGATCCGCAATCAGTGCCTTTTTCCCCAACCCGCGCGCAAAGCGGAAAAAACCGGCTATAAACTCCTCGGCACTATGGGTTCGCACCCTGATTTGCTGGCTGATCTCATGATAGCGAATGATTGGCCCGGCAATCAGTTGCGGAAAGAAAAGGATATAGAGCAGAGCCTCGATAAATGAAGCCGGTGGGGATGTCCGTTGTTTGTAGAGATCCAGTACAAAGCTGATTTTATGAAAAGCAATGAAGGATATCCCCAGAGGCAGAGCAACCCCGTACCATGAAGGTTTCTCTATGCCAATCATATGCAACAACGGTTGAACTTGATCAACAAAGAAGTTGGCGTATTTAAAAAACAGCAGCGCACCGACATTAATCAAAATAGCGACGACAAGCCCGCCTTTTTTTACCTCCTCGCTGAGAGTCGGATTAATCAGAACATGTTTGATAATCATGTAGTCTATCCATGTCCCGGCAATGACATACCAGACAAAAACCGGATCGCCCCAAGCAAAGAAGAAGATACTGAACAGGACAATCACCGCATTGCGAAGACGAATACCCGGCACTGCAAAATAGGCCATCAAAAACAGAGGAATGAATACAAGGAGAAACAAAGGGGAGTTAAAAAGCATTGGGTATTTCCTGCAACTGAGCCTGGAATGAATTTTTCACTTATTCTGTCTATTTTGTCTCTTGCAGAGACAGATGCATAACCACCACCGCAAGTTGTCTTGGATCATTTGAGCCGTAATTCTTTTTTCCGTGATTCCAATCCTGGTAAACAATCTCCAGAACATTGAGCCCTTGTTTAGCCGTCAGCGCCACGTCAGCGTCAACTTGCTTTTGGATATCGATCTCTTCCGAAGAGAAGTGGCGAATATCCTTTCCATTGAGACGGATGGTCACAGTCTGGTCTGGAATGGGTACTCCATTCTTGAAAGCAAATTTCAGCAGGAGTTGCCGTGCCTGTTCTGGCCATGCGGGATCGATATAAAACTTGATGCGCGTCGCAGGCCCAAGCGCCCAGCGCCAACTTTCCTTGTCATTGCTTTCCAAACTGCTTAAGCCATCAACTAAAACATCCTCTGACTCCTCACTATTAATCAAATTAACGGTTCGTATCCCGGCTTGGTCGAGTATTTGCGCCGACGGTAGCACTTCGATTGAAATCCTCTTATTCGCTGCCTTATCTGTGTCAGCACCCAGCATCTGAACGCCATGTAATAGCATGGCGAGCGGTTGCCCAGAGGCGTCTTGTAGTGAGATTTCGGTCACAAGGTCGTCTTGCCATTGGAAGGTGCTTGGCACTGTCAACTCCAGCATCCCACGGCCTTGTGCCAGTGTCGCCTGGCCAATCGACTTGCCATCCACAAGAATATCCAAACGGCGCGGAATACTCTGATCTGGGGACAGGTTTTCCACATCAAGCGTTAGTTGAATACGGTTGCCATTGGTTGGTGGGCGAATAGCAAAGCTTGCCTTATGGCCGGTTGTACGCCACTGTTTGTTGCCAAGATCGCGCCACCCTTGCACCAAAAATCTTTTGGGATCAACCATTCCTGCATCTGTTTTTGTTAACAACCCGTCCAATAAAACCTGCGTTGCGCCAAATTCCATACGATCCGGGTTGTCACGCGAAATGTTGCCGTCCGACACTTCCATTACCAGTAACTCTTTGGTCAGGATTTCAGATAACGCCTTATCTTGTTTCAGCGGAGCCTGAGCGGTTACCCTGCCTCCCATCCCAATGGTTTGACGTGAAATAAAGCTGTCATAGCGCGTTAACCAACCAGGAGACCAACTCATCTCCGGCAGCGCTTGCGTAAGGGCATAGACAATTTGATCGGAAAAGCTGTCCCCTATGATGATAATCTTGCGACTTTCCTCCCCGGGACTCTGCTGAGGGGTGATTTTAGGAAAAGGAGCTTCGCCAATAATGGCATCCGTGGAGAATATATTTAGGATTGAAGCGACGTCCGTATCCGACCATTTGGATTTTCCATACTCAACATTAGAGCAATTAATCGTGAAAAAGGGGTGCCCAGTCAAAGCCTCGGCCTTGCGCATGATTTCATCGGTCATCATGCACCCGGCCCAGTAACTCCAGTGGAAGCTGGTGGTGGTAAAGAAGGGCCATGGGGAGGCGGCTTTTCTTTGCGCAAAAATGCGCTGTATATTAAGAACGTTGACTCCGCTTTCTTCCAGCACATCCCCATACGAAACAGCGCGGCTCATAATGGTTTCAGCCGGAGCAATCAGATAAGGTGCAGCATATTCCGGGTACACTCTCGCCTTCGGGGGAGGCGTAACCACCAGCAGAGCTACTCCATGATGGCTGAGCATCTCTTGCAAAATTCGCAACCGGCGAGCTGAGCGCTGATAGTGTTGCTTGATGGTTTCATGATGCAGAACGTCGTCGTTTAAACGACGTATCGCGTCCACCGGGTAGAAGCCAAATTCCGGCGTCCAGATATAACCGCTGTTGGGGCGCGTAGGAAATAAGCAATATATTGTCTCGTTGTAGGAACGAATTAAAATGGAGCGTAAACTTCCTATATGACTTAGAAAGCGTTGCTCCAGAAATGGCTGCCATTCGCGCTTGAAAAACCCCTTCCAAAATTGCGCGGGTTGAGCAATGGGTTGCGTGCGCTCCTGGAGGGTCAAATTGCGCCATTGAATTCCCAGAATTGGAAAAACCAGCATGACGATAATAGTCATGACAAGTACTCGCCGATAAATACGCCCTGCTTTTCCCATTATTTAAAACCTACAAACCACTCTCAAGAGAGAAGTTCTGAATAAGGAATTTGGTTTCCCGTGAATCGCCCTCAGAAAGACGGATAGGTTCGCCATCAGCCTTTAAGCGAACCACAATGTCCTCTGAGTTTGTCTCAACGACAGGACTTTCATACTCTCCCCATCCACCTTTCATCTGGATTTCAAATGAAGCCAATAGTTTGCCCGTATTCGTATTTAATTCCACAGTCAGTGTGCGCGGGTTTCCGGCGAGCTTGTATTGAAATTTCACTTTTGTTCTGGGTGTTTTTCCAATGTGATGGAATCGATATTCAACAGACTCTTTTACCCAGTTCCATGTCTTCTTGTCGTCAGTTTCCGTGCCATAAGCGCCCGTAATGGAATCAAGATTATAAAAAGAAAAGGGGGCTTGACGAATAAAAAACGGCCCGACCCGATCAAGCGGATTTTCACCCGCTGTTTGCGTAGGTTTTAGCTGGATCATCCAGTCGGCCGTATCTATCGGCATATCTCTTTCCTCCTCAGAGAGGAATTTACGCAGGTAGACATCTTCATACTTTCCCGCCAATTTACGGTCTGACAAAACATATGCGACCATTTGCGTTATTTTGTGGTGTTCAAAAGGAATTCCCAAATAAATGACCTGATCTTTTGGGATATTGGCGACCCTGGATCGCAAATCCAGAAATACATTAAATGGCGAATATTTTTGCATAGTTTCATCCTGAAGTTGCAGGGTGAACATTTGAGCGACTATTACTGATTGTATTGCCATCCCAGCAACCAAAGCAGTTAAAAAGGCGTATTTACAGATGCGTTTATACCTTTCTACATTCACTAAAAACCACGCAATTGCGATTCCCACCAGCCCAAGGTTAAAGGGGGCCAGCCACTTGGCGATCTTGAACTGGAGAAATGTGACGCCAATTTCCCCTTCCAAACCGGAGGTTGCATATCTGAATTTAGCAAAAGCCAACCAGAAAACCAGATTAATACAAGCTAAAAGAAGAACGGTGAGATTTCTCGGTTTCGGACGAAGAATCTTGACTAAAATTACCACAAGCACAATCAACAGCAAAGGAAACACCCAACTGCTAACTACCCGATCAACCCAAAAAACTTGACTGTCAAATGGGGATTTCATTCCAAAAGAATGCGCAACAAATTGAACGGGCGACCAGAGCACTGGCCAACCAAAATGAAACGTTCCTGACGCAGTGCCCAAGAGTGTGTAAATTAAATTTCTAAGTATGCGGACACCCTCGATATTGACCACTACCAATATTTGAACTGCAAGCACTAATACAGATCCCATGATCCGACTTTTTTCGCTCCAATACAGTGAGCACACCAATAGGAGAAACAAGCCAATACCTGCGCCAACAACAGGGAACATATCGTTATAGGAAATCAAGAGTGCAGAGCAAATCAGTGCAAGCGGCAAGAGGACAATAAACTGTTTTGCCCAGGATGGCTTTGAGTCTAAGATATAACCTATTAAGCCGGGAATCAGGCAGGCAAGTCCGGCAGAAAAAGCCAGTCCGAAAGTCTGTGGGAAAAATCCATATTGTGCGCCAAAGACAAACCCATTCATCGTAAAGGCCGGCAAAGTACATAATGCGAGACCAACAGTCCTTGAAACTGGAACCACCTGCCGAATAACTCCTCCTATGGCAAGACTGCCTAAAGCGAATGCCAACCCTACTGTGGGTAAGTAGACATAGTAGGACCATTCCAAATGAAAGAGCGATTGGACGAAACCGAGAAAAAACGAGCCGCCCATCCGGTGTCCATCCGCTTGATAAAGAAAGACTTGTGTTTCCGCTGGAAAAAATCCTGAAGCCCGTGCAGCCTCGGAAAATGCGTGCTCTTGCAGCCACTGGCCATGCACGAGATAAGTGAATGAATCGTTGAAGGGATTGAACGAATCAAACCGGATGGCTGGCGCAAGTACGGGGATTGTTGCGACCATCGCAAACGCGGAAACGATTAACCAATTACGAAACAGATCGGCGCGCTGTTTCTCAAACGCAATGCCGAGTAGAAGCAACCCAACAGAAAGGGAAATAGAGATACCGGTTTTGAAGGGAGATAACCAACCATACACCGTTGTAATCAGAACAATACCCGCTAAACCCAAAAGAGGGGCAATATAAAACCCAACGGAATCATTCAAAGAACTTGGAAGAAGATCGGCAATGCGTCGTCCAAGCGCCGTTACTACCAGCAACAGGCAAACTAATACTGTAATTGATGTTAGATATATCAAAGTGATGTTCCTAGATGAAGATTAATCCGAAAATATTCAGATTAAGTATGTGAAATAATATAGCGGCTCGCCGCCATAATATCGGCGACGCAAATATCATTGTTTCCTAGTTGAGCGCGGTCATTATTTCCATAGCCCGTCAGCACTAAGATTGATTTAACCCCGGCAGCCAAACCAGCTTGAATATCGCTTACTTTGTCTCCAACTAGCCACGAACCACCTAAATCGACATCAAAATCCTGGCTTGCCTCGTTGATCAGCCCAGGCATGGGCTTTCGGCATTCGCATGCCTCACTGAATTCTGGATGGTGCGGGCAATGATAAAACCCATCAATCGCAACGCCATGCTCTTTCAATTCCTCATTTATCTTTGTGTGCAAAAGGTTGACCTCTGTATCGGTATAATAACCACGGGCAATTCCTGCTTGATTCGTAATCACAATAACAAGAAATCCGGCTTTTTTTAGCGATACAATTGCGTCGATTGCACCGGGAATCCATTCCCAATCCTCAATACGGTGAACATACCCTTTCTCTACATTAAGGGTTCCATCACGATCCAGAAATACAACTTTATTTGTCACGAACACAACTCAACTGTTATTTGGGTTAGCTGTCTGTCTAGAATTTTGCGTTAGCCGATACTTGCACCATGCTGCCAGTGTAAATGTATCCTGCACCTCGGAACGCTCAATCATATTTTCCAGTTCCTGAAAATCGAAAAAGCGGAATTCCCTAAGCCCTAACTCAAATTCTCTTTGACTTGTCGAATATCCTGCTTCAGCCACATAAAGGTGAACCCTTGCAGCCAAAACACCAGAATCTGGAGTGATGAATCCCAGCGAAGAAAAACAGCTTTGATCGGCAACCACCCCCGTTTCTTCTAACAATTCTCTCAACGCCGAGGCTACTTCATTTTCTCCCTCGTCCACAAAGCCATGTGGTATTTCCCATGAATAAGCGCGTATTGCCGGGCGGTAGATCCGTATCAACCCGACCTGTCCGTCGACAACCGGTAAGATAGCCACTCCAGTAATAAGATTTTTCCCTGCATTCTTTGGCGCAACCACCAGATAATCTCGAACTTCGCTACCTGCCTTGTCGATCACATGATCGAAATAAACAAAAAACTTAGAATTCTCACATGCTAGACGCCTTTCAACCACCTCAATAGGTAAATCGTCATCCCCGATTTTTTTGTCTGAAGTCATGGCGCTAAACAATTTCAGACTGGTCTACAATCCATTCGGCAAAAGCCAGCGAACTGGTAAATGCTGGTGAAATGGCATTCAGCACATGCAGTGAGTCAGAAGACTTCTCGATGACATAGTCCATTTCCAACCTTTTTTCCCGCACATTAATAAGTTGAGGACGAATACCCACCTTATCACTAGAGATAAGATCATCGTAAGTCAATTCGGGCATCAGCTTACGCACCGCAGCAAAGAAATTTTTCTTACGATACTTGCCCAGTTCGGTATGCACCAATTGCCGGAAATTCTGATGGTTGGCTAAATACATTTTGGATACTTCAAGCCCAACTCGTAGCGATTCGCCCAATTGCGCACCTTGCAGAATCCCGTAATTTTCTCGCCCCAATGCAGGAATGGCCGTCGGCCCCGCATAGACATCCCCGCTCGCTACACGAGTCAAATGCACGCCAAGGAAAGGCTGGTTGACATCAGGAACGGGATAGATGTTGGCGTGTACTAGATGCGCTCGTTCAGGGCGCAATTTGAAGTAGATGCCCTTAAATGGCAACAGAGCATAGTCTAATCCTAGCCCAAAGAACTTAGCCACTTTGTCAGCGGAAGCACCGGCACAGTTGAACAAGTACTTATAACCAAATTCGCCAATAGGAGTGATTACCTTGCTAACGTCCGTATTTATGGAGGATACAGGTGCGTTAAAAAATATCTTTACACCGTCATTAATCAATAATTCCTGTAACTTCGATATTACGGCTTTGCTGTCTATCACCGCCGTATCCGGGCAATGTATGCCTTGCCGGTAAACCCCTGCATGGGGTTCAATCTGGTGTATGCCTTGTTCGTCGAGTCGTTCCGCCCTTATCCCGTTCTCCCTCGCGTTTTTAAGCAGACGCTCAATCACGGGTATATCCTGTTCGGAAGTAGCAACAATTACCTTGCCGGAGTGCTGACAGTTAATGCCATGCTCTGCCGCAAATGCTTTCATGCGGCGTGCGCCTTCCGCACAAACCTTGGCTTTCAACGTGCCGCTATCATAGTAAATGCCGCTATGCAGTACACCACTGTTGCGCCCACTGGCATGCTTGCCCAGAACCGCCTCTTTTTCCAGTAAAGCAATACTTGCTGTTGGGTGACGCTTACGCAACTCACGTGCAACCGTCAGACCTACAATCCCCCCCCCAACAATGAGGTAATCAACTGATTCTTTCATCTCATCTCCATCTATTTCAAAGCGTGGAAACCAAGCTAAACATTGCCGTATTGAGAGTTCTTGATCATAGTGTAACCTTTGATCAGCTCTGCTATACCCGTATCCAGCGACATTGAGGTCTTGTAGCCTGTTGCTTCAATTTTTGCGTTCGACACAATGTAGTTACGTTGATCGGGGTCTTTACCTACAGGTGCATCAAGGAAGACAAAGTCAGGAATTTGTTTCTGGATGGTTTCGCACAGTTCTTTCTTCGATACGTTGGCTTCGGAAAGACCGACGTTGTATATCTCGCCTTTCATTTTGTCAAAGTTGATGATCGCGTGTTGGAAAGCGCGTGATACGTCACGAACATGCACATAGTTGCGCTTGAAGTAGCCTTCAAACAGAACGACGAATCGATCGTTAACGGCACGGTAGGTGAAGTCATTCACGAGTAAATCAATCCGCATCCGTGGCGACATGCCAAACACGGTGGCAAGGCGGAAGCTGATTGCGTTTTCGCGTTGCATCAGTTCTTTTTCAATGCCTACTTTTTCTATCGCGTATTGGGAGATAGGGCGCAGGGGCGATTCTTCGGTGCAGAAGTTGTTTTCGTCGCCGGTGCCGTAAGCGCTGTTGGTGGTCGGCATCAGCACGATTTGCTCTTTGGACAGCAGCTTAATCATCAACGTGATTGCGTCGTGGTTAATCGTTGTTGCGCCAACGGGATCGAGGTTACACAGCGGAGCTCCGACTAATGCCGCCAGCGGAATAACGATGTCGGCTTTTTTGAGCAGCGGCGCCATTACCTTCTCAAGACGAATGTCGCCCTTGACGACAGAAAAGTTTGGGTTGTTACAAACATGATTAAGGCTGGTCTGCTTGAACATGAAGTTGTCCAGCACTGTTACTTTGTGACCGGCATTAAGCAAGTCCGGAACCATGGTAGAACCGAGGTAGCCGGCACCGCCGGTGACGAGAATATTGTAGCTCATTGTGTTCCTTTCTTAATTGTCAAAAAATTATTCGCCGAACATCGCTACTTCGACGCATTCACAGAGTGTGTGCGCCAATACGATATGCAGTTCTTGAATTGTACTTGTTGCTTTGCCTGGAGCAATGATCGCATGATCAGCCATCACTTTTGCTTGACCGCCATCGCCGCCGCAAAACACGATACTCGGTATACCCATGGTACGGCATTGTTCCAGTGCTTTGAGAATATTCTGGGACCGCCCGGAAGTGGTTATGCCAAGGAAGACGTCCTTGGTTGTTGCCTTGCCGGCCAGTTGCCTGGAAAACACCTGCTCATAGCCGTAGTCGTTGCCGATGGCGGAGAGAATGGAGCTATCTACTGTGAGGGCTTCGGCTGGTAATGGAGCCCTGTCACGCGCCAATTTACTGACAAACTCGGCCGCCAAGTGCTGCGCATCAGCTGCCGAGCCCCCGTTGCCTGCGATATAGATACGCCCGCCTTGTTTGTAGCGGTCGACGACGGTTTCTACAGCCTTGGAAAACAGCTCAAGGCATTCCGCATCGGCAAGCATTTGATGCTTGGCCTGTATGGAAGCTTCCAGGTTTTTCTTGAGTCGTTCAATTGTATTCAACAGATGTCCTTCTTATGACGAAAGTAGCTCTGGTGCACGATGATAGTCATCAGGCACGCCAATGTCAATGAACGCGCCCGAGAACTCAACGCCCAATAGGCGCTGGCCTGAAACCATGGCAGTCATGAAAATGTCGTCTTCCAGAGAACACTTGTCGCCTGGTGAAAATCGTTCATTGAGTAAGGCGCGCGGGTTAACCCAATACACGCCTCCGTTTGCCAGCTGGCCTGGTCGGCCAGTACCTGACTTGAGTGAGACAATTTGCCCTTGCGGCGAAACATCCATCCCCATGTATCGCCCTTCCTCATGAGTGCGAAACAAAGAGAAGCACCAATCCGCGTCGTTTGCCAAGGAAAATTCGATCAATGTCTTCAAGTCCACAGCAAAATAGGTGTCGCCGTTCAGCAGCAAAAACGATTCGTCCTTGCTGACCTTTTCTGCGGCCAACAAGAGCCCCCCACCCGTTCCAAGCGGGGTTTCCTCAATCACGTAATCAAGCTCGGCATCCTTATACCGATTGCCAAAGTGATCAACAATCACCTCATATCGATAGCCAACGGATAGTACAAAATGATTAACACCTTGCTTGATCCAGTAGTCGAGCTGGTGCTCAAGAAACGGCCTCCCGCTGATCGGCGCCATTGGTTTGGGTAAGTCCGGTACGGCGCTACGAAGACGTGTGCCCAAACCACCTGCAAGAATTACGGCTGAGGTCACTGCGCGCTACCTCAGACCGAATTTATAATTGCGCAGAGCTCGTCTACTTCCTCATTTTTCAAGTCGGGGAAGTTGCCGATGTAAAAACCATAGAAATGGACGTGTTCCGTTTCAGGGAACTCAAGATGATGCCCGGTAGGCACAATACCTTTCAGGTAAGGTTGACGAATCTGGTTGCCGCCGCCAGCACTGCCTCTTCTGAACTCGACGCCAGACTCGCGCATTTTTTGCATGAGGCGTTCGACTAGGGCATCATCCGGCTCTTTCAGAATAAGGTTGAAGGCGTAGTTACTGGATCCTTCCAACTTGAAGTCGGTGCGATATTTTGATGAATCGATTTGATCCAAAAACCGGATCAGGTTTTCAGTCCGCCGTTTGACGATTTGATCCAGACGTTTAAGCTGACTGCGTCCCATAATGCCGCCAATCTCGGTATTGCGTGTATTATAGGCTGGGTACGCGAAGATGAAGTCCGGGTTCAGCTCGGGATATTCAGCTATATAGGCTGCGCGTACATTTTCGTCGTTAGACTCCCTAACCATACCATGAGAACGTAACATGCGGACTTGCTGATAGACATCAGGGTCATTGGTACAGACCATGCCGCCTTCGATGGTACTCATATGATGGGCGTAGTAATACGAAAAGTTCGATATCCAGCCAATGCTGCCCACGCGCTTGCCGTTGTGGGTAGCGCCGTGGGACTCACAGACATCTTCGATCAGCGGAATATTACGACGTTGCAGTTCATCGATCAGTTCGTCAGTCAGCCCGTCGAAACCTTGTACATGAGTCAGGAACACCGCCCGCGTTTTATCGGTGATTTTGCTCAAAATCTGAGCTGGGTCCATCGCCAGGGTGGTTGGATCAATATCCGCAAACACTGGCGTGAATCCATTTTGCAGCACAGATGCGACATCCGAAACCCATGCTAAAGGCGGAGTAATGACTTCTCCTCCTTCCGGGTAACGAATCTTCAGTATCGCCATAGTCAACAGGTTTGCAGATGCGCCTGAGTTAACGAACACGCTGTATTTTACGCCTAGCCATTCAGACCATTCAGCTTCGAATGCTCTTACGTTGGCGCCGTGAGTCAGGATCGGATCGTCCTGCTTCAAATGTTCGATTACTGCGTCAAGATCTTCGCGCAGGATGTTGTTACGCATCAAAGGAAATTTCATCTTATTTTCACCAAATTAATCAGAAAGTGATTGTACAAACGTTGTTACACTGCTCAGCACGGATTGAGGGCCGATTCCTACCTGCTCGTGCAGTTCCTCACGTGAGCCGAGTTCAAAGCGGTAGCCTCCCTCGACGCCAATATTGAGCATACGGGTAGACAGGCCGCGGCGGGCAATGAATTCAAAGAACATGGAATCGACACCGCCCCGTCCACGGAAACCTTCTTCGAGAGTGACGATGCCCGCGTAAGACGAGAGCACGGCCTGGAGCTGGTCTGCGGCAAAATTGGAAATATCGAAAAGGTCTATGATTCCGACCGAATGGCCGGCAGCGGTGAGGTTCGCGGCCACGTTGAGAGCGGTATGCAGCATGTAGCCCGTCGCTATCAGGCAAACGTCCTTACCGGTGCTGTGAATATGAAAACCGACATCCAAGTCTGGAGCGCCGTTCTCATAGATTACGGGCAACACTTGGGCATCAAACCGCAGGTATTTTGGACCTTTAGTGCTCGCGCAACGGTCAAACAGGGCTCCGGCACTGATATGGTCAGATGGTGAAAGCACTCTGAAATTGGGTAGGGCGCGCATCAGGGTAAGGTCTTCGTAGCACTGGTGGGTCGGCCCGGACACGACATAACTATAACCAGCACCCACGCCGATCAAATTGACGTTCATCGGCCGCACTTCAGAAAGCAGTGCCAAACTGACCCGAATTTGCTCGTAGCAACGCATGGTAATGAAGGGGGCAATGGCGTAAGCGAAGACGGTATAGCCTTCCAGTGCCAAGCCCGCAGAAATGTTGATCAGATTTTGTTCGGCGATCCCGACATTGACGAAACGGTCAGGAAAATCGGCGCGAATTTTGTCGAGAACCGGGGAGCCGAAATCGGCGCTAACGAAGTAAATCTTCGCGTCTTCCGCCATTGCTCTCCAGATACGGTCGAGCAATACGTCGCGCATCGCAAGAGGTTTAATGCTCATGGGTTTTGCTCCAGCAAGCTGTCAATCAGCTCCGGTTTAGGGTTCATGATGTGCGAAAGCGGGGCGTTTTCCAGGCCGGGCACACCGTGTCCTTTCAAGGTCCTGGCTATCAGTGCTTTAGGTTTTCCGGCGCGGTTCTCTTTCATTTTCAGCAGTGCTGCCTGCACGGCTGAGACATCATGCCCGTCGACTTCAAGGCAATCCCAGCCGAAAGCTGATAAACGAGCAGAGAGCGAGCCGTGGCTAATGATGTCGTCTGTATAGCCGAGCATACTGATTCGATTGTCATCGACTATCAGATGCAAGTTATCGAGCTTATGTTGCGAAGCGAACATGATCGCTTCCCAGTTTGCGCCCTCGTGTAATTCACCGTCACCTGACACGACAAATACGCTGCGATCGCTGTCTTTGCATTTCAGGCCCAAAGCCATGCCGGTTGCAACACCGACGCCGTGGCCCAGCGAGCCGTTGACGGTTTCGTAACCTGGAATCACCGGATCCGGTATTCCGCCCAGAAAGCTGCCGGTTTGGCAGACTCGTTTCAATTCGTCAAGCGGGAAATAGCCCAAGTCAGCTAGAATCGGGTACATGCAGATCGAACCATGCCCTTTGCTGATAACGCAACGATCCCGATGTTCGGCAAGCGGCTGTGTGGGATCGAAACGCAGCACGCCGCCATAGTAAAGCGCTACGAAAATTTCGATGGACGAGAGCGATGAAGCCAAACGGGTTTCCGGAGCCCGGCGATGTACCGCCAATGTTTCTCTCCAGACCCAATGCGCTTTTTCGCGTAGATCGATAGGACTCATATTCACGAGCGGGTCTCCGTACTCAATGCATTGTCGAGATACCACTGATAGGTGTCTTTAACGCCTTCTTCAAAATTTACAGCCGGTTGCCAACCAAAGGCGCGAAGCCGACTGCTGTCGAGTAATTTTCTTGGGGCGCCGTCGGGTTTGCTTGTATCCCATTCGATGGTCCCGGAATAACCGATTACGCCGGCAATGGTTTCAGCCAACTCACGAATGGAAAAATCTCTGCCGGTTCCCAAATTTAGGGGCAGTTCAAGCGCGGTTGTGTCCCCAGTGAGCAACGCGATGCAGGCGTCGGCAATATCGTTGGTATGGATAAATTCACGACGCGGTGTGCCGCTACCCCAAAGAGTCAGACTTTCTACGCCAGTTTGCTGCGCCTCATGGAAGCGACGGATCAATGACGAGAGGACGTGTCCTGATTTTGGATCAAAATTATCGTTGGGGCCGAAAGCACTATTAGGGATCACTGGAATAAATCGTTGCTCACCATATTGCTTGTTATAGGCGAGACACATTTGCATACCGGCCAGTTTCGAAATTGCGTAGGCAAGGCTGGTCGGCTCTGGATGTCCTGATAGCAGCGCTGTCTCCGCCATCGGTTGCGGGCATTCGCGCGGATACATGCAGGAGGATGCAAACAGAATCAGTTTTTGCACACCCGAGCGGTGCGCCGCCTTCAATACATTTAATTGAATCGCCAAGTTGGCGTTCATAAAATCAGCCGGGTAGGTCTGGTTCTCGATAATGCCGCCGACTCTGCCAGCAGCCAGTACCACATAATCAGGCGAGTGCTCGTCAAAAAAACGATCCACTGCTACGGCATCGGTCAGTTCCAGCTCAGCATGACCGGCCAACAGCAAATTGTCATATCCTTGGTTTTGCAAGCGCCGGGCAACGGCCGAGCCGATTAAGCCGGTGTGTCCGGCAACAAAGATTTTATCTGTTTTATTCATCAATCACAGGCCGTTGGGTTGATAAAGTACGACACGACTGCCGGAATCATCAAAATTGAAAGATACATGCACCAAGTCTTTAAGGGCTTCGCGAATTGCGGCATGTTTATCGGGTTTTGCGAAAAGCAGCATAAATCCACCGCCGCCGGCGCCAAGAATCTTGCCGCCGATTGCACCGGCGCGCATGGCTTGATCGTAAATCTGGTCGATTTCCCGGGTTGAAACCCGGTCTGATAGGCTGCGTTTGTATTTCCAGCTTAGGTCGAGCAGTTTACCAAACTCGTCAATACTGACGTCAATGTTCGTAAGAATGGCAATGGCCTCGTCAACCATTTCCCTCATGCACTTGAGTTCCGTTTCGCGATTTTTGAGGTTGTCGATCTTGGATTTCGCAATTTCGTCGGCGATGCGGGAGAAGCCGGTAAAGCAAAGCATAAGGTGGTCACGAAGCTCTTCGCGTCTGTGTTCGGGAAGAATGATCGGGGCCACATCAAAGGAGTCGTCTCGGTGAAAATCAATGCGGTTGAGTCCGCCGTATGCTGCCGAAACCTGATCTTGCGAGCCGACATTCTCGCCGATGATGTTTTGTTCAATATGAATAGCATCTTTCGCCAACGTGTCTTGGCTAACCATTTTACCGTTAAGGCCATACAATGCATGCGCCAAGCCTACGGTAAAAGCGGAGCTGGAACCTAAGCCTGAACGCGCAGGCAAATCGCCATCATGGTGAACCTCCAGCCCCTCGACAACATTAGCCCAATTAAACGCTGCCCGCACTGCGGGATGCTGGATTTCATCGTTATGGCAAACGTTTTCGATGTGAGAGTAAACAATGCGATGCTTGTGCTCGAAAAACGGCGGCAAACGACGGCACGTAATATAACAATATTTGTCGATAGTAGTTGCTAATACCGCGCCGCCGTGTTCCCGATACCAACCTGGATAGTCGGTGCCGCCACCAAAAAAAGAAATTCTGAACGGGGTTCGTGTGATAATCATCGTTTATTAATCACCCAGGATTTTACGATTAAGGTGGATGCTGGCCATATCTTCGATATTTTTTCTTTCGACTGCGCCAAATTTTTGCTCAACAAGAGTTAGGTAAGCGGGATTGGTAAAGTATTTTTGCCATGCTTCGTCACGGAACCTCAAGACATCCGCTGAGCTGACATATTTAGTCGGTAGGGGTTGGCTTTCATATGACAAGAAAGCATAACCTTCATAGGAGTCAGGCAAAGCCCAGCCGTTTTTCTTGGCGATGTTGTACATCGGGCTGCCGGGCAATGCTTGGCAAGGGTACATATTTGCCATTTCGGTATTGAGTTCCAGTGCAAGATCCAATGTTTCTTGCATGGTCTCCATGGTGTCTTCCGGGAACCCAAAAATGTAATTGCTGATTATTTTGATATCGGAATCATTAATCGTTTTGCAGACGTCGCGAATATTGACTTCCTGGAAGGAGCCTTTCGATACTTCTTGGCGAACTAATTGGTTGCCTGCTTCAACGCCAAGCGCGAGCCAGTTAACCCCTGCACGCTTGAACAGGTCGAGCGCGTCTTTACGAACCGTATCGACGCGGGAATAGGTCCACATGTTGAAACCAAAATCCTGATCAATGGCCTCTTGAAGTATCGGGGCATAGTATCTGCGATTTAAAAAGAACATCTCGTCGCTGATTCGCAGGGTGCGCACACCCATATCTGCGAGTTTTCGCATCTCACGGCTTACCCATTCAGGGCTCCAGAAGCGCATCCCACGAGAATCTGCTGCATTAACATCATCGCCGTTGTCGGCGCGATTAACGATATTGATCATGCAAAAATTACAGCCGAAATTACAACCCAACGAGGTATATATCGCTGCGAAAGGGGTTCGCTTATCATGGTCAAATTCTGCATGCCAAAAATGCGCGCGATAGAGATCTAACGGCTTTTCCCGGTAAGGCAGGAGATCCCAAGCATAGCCCGGCAAGTCGTGATCCATCCGATCCTGCGGCACTATCGCCTGTGGCGGGTTGAGCGTAGGAATTCTGGCGTTTGAGGCGTCTCGCCTTTTGTATCCAATCCCCTTGATATGTTGCAAATCTTCGCCCAGATTGCTCTTAAGAAGATTGTGCAAGGCGTATACGCCTTCATTGAGCAACACAATATCGACACAGTCGTAAGAGAGCACTTCCATTGGGAGCGCACTGGTATGAGACCCAACAAAACAAATCGGAAGTTCAGGGTGGTGATCTTTGAGCGCATTCGCCATTGCTAATGCACCAATCATGCTTGTAGTTCCGGAATTTGGATTTTGTCCGTAAACCACGAAGACAACAAGACGAGGTTTTAAGTCCTGGACTCTTTGTATCGATTGCTCAAGAGACAACCTTTCCGCATCACAGTCAAGAATACCAACCCCAAACCCCTTCGAACGACAGGACTCTGCTAATAACAGAGACCATGTTGGCGGCTCTATTGCCGAATAAACTTTTGCCAGCCCTTGATAAGCCTTAGCTGAAGAGTCGGGATTGACGAACAAAACATCCATTATTACCATCCGGTTATAAAACATAACAACACTACCATGGCAGACATCTAACCCCTGACATGGCTGTAATGAAAAAAGTGACTTGAAACAGGTGAACTAAACTGCAATGAGACCGAAATCCCTCACCATGAACATATACGCATGTAGCGATAATAAGAATAACGCCTATTCATAGCTACTTATACCTTACTTACTTTGTTAATTTTAACCTACCGAGGGAGGTGGGGCAAATTTTGACGACAAATGGCGCGTAATAGTTCCGAAAGTAGCACTAACCTGCATCAGCCGGCCGGAGTACTTCTTTGATAATGTACCGCGGACGTCGCTTTGATTCCTTGAATATCGCACTTATGTATAGCCCGATAAAACCAAGCATCATTATCTGTATGCTACCTAAGAAGAGTATGGCGGACATAATTGCCGCCCAACCGGGTACCGAGACCCCTAATATCTTTTGTAAAAACACAACAAATATGTAGCAAAATGAAATTATGGACAAGCCAAAACCCGAAAAAAGCATCAACTTGAGTGGCGCATCCGAGAAAGAGATCAATGCCCGGTCAAGCCAATAATAGATTACTTTCCTGCTCAAAACATTCATCTTGGTATTTTCGCGACCATCGAATCGCTCTAACCGCTCATAAAACACCGGGACCTGCTTAAAACCAATCCAGCTGACAAGCCCACGCATGTATGGCTTATCTTCTTTCAACTGAAGAAGATTATCGACCGCGCGTCGAGACAGGAGCTTAAAGTCCCCTGAATCAACTTGCAATTCAATTTCCGAAATGGCGTTAATGAACCGATATCCAATCTTTGTTACGAGCATTTTCAACCAATGCTCGCCTTCACGACGGGTTCGCGTGGTGTAGACGACTTCCGCCTCATCATCCGCCTGCCAAGCATTAATAAGCTGAAAAATTACCTCGGGTGGATCTTGCAAATCGGCATCCATATAAATCACTGCATCACCGGTAGCATGAGTCATTCCCGCCATAACACATTCCGAAACACCAAAATTACGAGACATATTAATAAGCACTATGTCGCCATTCTTCAATTCGGATCGCAGGTATTTCTCGGACTCGTCGGTTGAGTTGTCATTAACAAAAATAAGTTCATACGAACCTACGTCTTTGTTTGCTATCAGCGTGGAAAAAACCGCCCTTAACCGCTGCAGCAATTCAGGAAGTACCGATCGCTCGTTGTAAAATGACAAAATCACAGAAACCTTGGCTAACTCACGCCCCATTTTTAACTCCAAATAATTGACAAAGTTTTCTATAAATACGTTTGGTTACCAATGGCGCGGTAAGAACAAGGAGAATCAACGCTAAAGCTATTTCCCAATGCCCGTCAGCTGTAAATATGCTCGTTACTGAATGCCCAGTCATCACAAACAGAGCCTGAAGAGGCAGCATGAATATTCCGGAAAACATAAGATACCGTGTAAAAGTAATCCGACTTAGGCCGAAAACGTAACCCATTGTAGATGCAGGTATCAATGGGTTCAGCTGCGAAACGGCGATAAGTTTCCAGTCATGGACGACCGCTTGCACCAACATTCCTGCTACTTTCGGATAGCGCTGCACAAGTACTTTTTCAATCTTGCCGTGCAAGAAGCTGCGAGACAAAAAAAACGTTGTTGCTGAAGACGCCATCGCCGCGCATATGGACACGACCAACCCATATCCGCCGCCCCATAACACTCCGGCCATCAGCGTCATTGGAGAGCAAGGCAAGAAGAAAACCGCCATAAGAGTATGCACCCCAATAAACACTAATGGAGCCGCCAGAGGATAATTAACAAGAATCGGCTGAATCCATACCAAAAAATGTTCCACCAACTGTTTTAGACTTTCACCAGAACAAAAGGTACAAAGTAAATCAAAAGTCACGACAGCGCCGCCGATACGATAACGAGAAAGTAAAAAACTCACTCATGATTAAAAATCCATCGCTTAATTTCTTTACGCATCGACGGAGAAATACTGCGATTCCAATACAGGGCGGAAAATAATGCTCTTAATCCGAGTTCTAAGACAAAACGCTTTGGTGCCGCATTACGATTTAATTTAGCTTCCACCACGGCATGCGCGTAATTAAACAACCACCGATCCGGCACCTTGCCGAGTAGCTTTTTGAACATATCGTTGATTTCCTTATGCACTTTTACCCTCGCCCCTAGTGTTTTGTTGTCTGCGTACAATCTAGAGCCGGCGAGCTTCTCTTCAAGATAGCCAAATCGCACTCCGGCTTTACCAAACCGGAGCCATAATTCGTAGTCCATACAGTAATTCAGCGAATCATCGAGCAGACCATATTGCTCGACCACTCTCCGCCGGAAGAACAAGGCCGGTTGACAAATAAAGCAAGTTTCTTGAAGGCGCCCGAAATCCCAGGGTTCCGATGGATAACTTTCAAAGGCTTGGTCGTCAAGGTCGATGTGGTCGGCCATGCCATAGACCACGTCAACTTCCCGGTTAGCTTTAAAATAGGCTGCTACACGGGCAATGGCATCGGGATAGTAAATGTCATCAGAGTTCAGCCAGCCGATGATATCGCCATCAGTGGCACGGATGCCTTGATTGACGGCATCGGTTTGCCCGTTATCTTTTTTTGATTCCCATCGCACCGCCGGGCTGAAATGTTTAAGTATTTCAACTGTATTGTCGGTACTACCACCATCAAAAACCACATGCTCGACTTCCACGCCTGGTGCTGTCTGGCTGGCAACACTTTGCAGCGTACGCTCAATAAATTGTCCTTGCTGATAGGAGGGAGTGACAATACTGAATTTCATGCGTTAACCTTCTCGGGGAATAATGCGTCATATTTGCCATCGGCATGGACGATACCGCATTTCTGCAATATCGCCGAAAGCTCACGATGATCATTACCATGGCCTGTGTAGGCCGGCACAAAAGTCGGAGTAATCGTGACTTCGTACCCCCCCCCGGCAGGCTCTATGGGCAGAGACAGAGCGGCGTTAGTCGTATGGTCGAATACAAACGAATCACCTAGGCGATTTCCATGAAGACTCACTTGCATTGTGAGACGCCGCTCCGGCAGCCATTCCGGAACTGAGAATTCAATCGCCAACGTTTGTTTGTTCGCTGCGGGGGCCACTTGTATGTGTAAACAGTGTCCGACCCAGCCATCAGCATAGGCGCCGGTCAGCAAATTTTCATGCTTTACGTTGGCCAAAGCATGCTGGAACAGCTCCCAATATTCCCGTGCCATACACTCTGAGTCTGAAAATTCAGCTGCGCGACGTTGCCCTGCCTGAATTAACCGTGCACGCAATGCTTCATTCTCCACCAGAGCAATCATGGCTTGCGCAACCTGGGTTGGAACGCGTGGATCGAATAGAATAGCCGCATCGGCTGCCACTTCGGGGAGTGAAGTCGTGTTGCTGCACGCCACTGGAACACCCGCAGCCATAGCCTCAATGACCGGCAAACCAAAACCTTCATAAAGTGAAGGAAACACCACACCTTTGCAATTGGCTATCAAGGTTGCCAAATCTGCATCGGACAAATACCCCGGAAAAAGAACATGATCACCCAGATTCATGGTGTGTGCCGCACTTATCAACCAGTCTTGCCGCGCCCCCGGAGCACCGGTGCAAACCAGCTTAATATCCACCGACAGTCCCTGATGCCTAACCATACCAAAGGCGGTAAGGAGCATTTCGTGGTTCTTGTGCCTCCAAAAGTTGGCGGGATAAATTAGATATCCTTGCGGGGTGAGATTATGACGCCTCAATATGGCTTTATCGTTTTCAACTCCCGGCGCAATGCGTTGAGCCATGCGCAGGTAAATGGTGTGTATTCGAGACGAGGCAAGGTTGCCATGCGCTATAGCGGAATCCCGCGAATAGTCGGATATTGCGGCGAGGACCGTTGCCCGACGACAAGCTTCTATAAAGGTGCGCTCGCGGTTAGCAACATCCTCTGCCGCAAAGAATTCGGGATAGGTATTGTATTGCAGATCATAAATTGTGCAGACCGTCGGAATCCCAGGCTCGAAATATGTAGGTGCGGTAAATGGACAGAAAAGCAGATCAGCTGCCATGTCGCGCAACAACGCACTGGAACTGCCGCGCTTCAACATCGCATTCACTTTGTAACCTAGTCGGCTAACAACCCTACGCAGCCTGCCAGGTAAATGAGGCAAAACACGGGAAGCCAGGCCTAGTAGACGTGGACGCAGGGAATTCGCCAGCACTTGCCCGACGACCATCTGACGACGCATATTGGGTCGATCCAATGTCGCAAGCTCTTCGTGCGATGCCACTTGCGTGAGTAATACAAATTGCGTCTGGGGCGACATTTCCGCCAAGCGGCGCAGCAATTCGAGCACGAATATCTTCGCGCCCCCGTTCTCTCCACCGGGCAGAACGGGGGTTAAATCTACCGCGATGGTTCTAAGTTGATTATTCATTGGGTGTTCTGATCCATTCTGCTAATTTCTTTACTTCTGTCCAGCTTAATAATCTAGTCCGCCAGCAACCCATGCGAGCAAACAAAACCTGCAAATCAGTCAAGAGCGACGCTCACTCAGCCTCCTTCTCTTTCAGCATTCTCGTAAGCGTTTCAATCTGCGTCCATCGCGCTTGACGATCAGCCTCTGATTCCTCCAACATCCTCGTAAGCGTTTCGATCTGCGTCCCTCGCGCTTGACGGTCAGTCTCTGATTCCTTCAGCATCCTCGTAAGCGTTTCAATCTGCGTCCATCGCGCTTGACGATCAGCCTCTGATTCCTCCAACATCCTCGTAAGCGTTTCGACCTGCGTCCCTCGCGCTTCACGGTCAGCCTCTGATTCCTCCAGCATCCTCGTAAGCGTTTCGACCTGCGTCCCTCGCGCTTGACGATCAGCCTCTGATTCCTCCAACATCCTCGTAAGCGTTTCGACCTGCGTCCCTCGCGCTTCACGGTCAGTCTCTGATTCCTTCAGCATCCCAGTCAGCATCTCGACCTGCTTCATTCTCTCCGCACAATTCCATTCAAGATCTGCAATACGCTTAACTTGCGAATGGATGAAAAAATTATCCCAAAGACATAAACCTACTTGAAAACAGCTCAACATTTCTTTGTTTTCTTCGCTTATGTAAAATCTATTTAACCCATCAAAATAAGCCAAAATATATCCACTATTCAGCAATATCGGCTCCCATTCCCCGAAGTTAAAAATGGATTCAAAATTATCCCATCCAGGAAAAATAGAGTTAGGAATTGTAGCCTCTATCACTAAGACTTTAGGTCTGTATCGGTGAAAATCAATTGAGCGGATTACGTCGCGCTCTCTTCCCTCAACATCTATCTTTAAGAAATCAACGGGGCTCTCTACATATTTTTCAAATAATTCATTTCCCGTTATTCTCTCAACTGGATAACAAATCACCTTGTGACCAGCCTCTAATAAAGACGCTGCGGCTTCCGCAGAGAATGTTGACAATTCAGGGTAATCAGTAATCTCATAAAAATCGAGGAATCCTTTTTCTATATCAATTGCGACATTTAAATTTAGCTCGTCAGGCCTACTTTGCGAAAAAAGCTCCATACTATTTTTTAAAGGGTCTACATTAATTCCTCGCCACCCCATATCATAAAAATATTTGGTAACAGACAAATTTTCCGGATGAGAAGCGCCAATATCAATATAGCAACCTGTTTTCTTGTCGCCGAAAACTCTTTTTAAAATAACGTCTTCACCGTTCTGGGCATAGGAAATCATGGGATCCATTATCATCGCCCTTGGTAATTAAGCAATTCAGTAGACAGATTAGGATTACAAAGCTGTGTTCTAGAGGCAACAAAAACTGAACGGCTTAAACCCGCCTCATTCTTTTCGGCAGGATTAGTCCAGTCGACTGGAAACTCCTCGTGCCAAGGTTGTGTTCTAGTTAAATACACAAAGGGAAAAAGATTTTTAAGCGATTTAAAAATCCACGGTCTTGTTGGACGGCAACCAGTTCCCTGCAGGGCCTGCGTTGGATCACCAATCGTTTCACTGGTTAAATTGACAAGTTCTTCATCACCAAAAGAAACACATGTTTCAAGCAATAACATTTCAGTACAAAGAGAGGCCAAGTTCTCTAGCACAGACTGGGGGTTTCTTGTGTGGTAAAGAATGCCATATGCGTAAACGATCTGACTTTTTGGAATAAATTCAGAAGGGGGTAACTCAACGTTCCATAAAATTGTCGCTGCCTGAGGGTGTCTTTCCTGCAAGATACCTAGTAATTCTTGCCTCCCGTCTGTACTTGTAACCTTGCACTTTCTGTCTATAAAGAAGGATGTGTGATCTCCAATTCCCGACCCAACTTCAAGCACAGTTTTACCCGCAATAGGCAATCCTAAACTAGCCAAGTGCTCTTGGCGCCGTTGGTTGTGCCGTTGATAGTAAGGCGTGAGAAAATTTTGACTTGAATCCATTTTATATTTACCTCATTTTGTTGGATTAGGAACTAACCGACTTATCTCACGAAACTTAGCGGTGAGTCACGCTATATGAATTCACCAATCTCAATAGCATGCATAGGTATTCCAACCAGCCCGCTTACCGCAAATCCGTTATGCGACTCAATAAAAATGGCCTCATTGATCCACTCATGAGCAACATGATCTTGCTGGGTACCAACCGCTATAGCAGCCGTAATTGCATAAGTACCCTGAGGTAATATAGGCATCAAGAAACGAAATGTTGTTTTAAATCGGTGATTCGCTCTTATGGTCACCGGTGAATCAATTGTCGTAAGGTAAGTGTTGTCGCCAAAAAGAGTTTGCCCCAACTTATCCCTGACCATAAACCCCACAAATACGCCACATAGCTCTTGCAAAGCTAACGCCTCGATCGCAAGCACCACTTCTTCCCCTCCGATTATCCAACTCACCGGGGTTCCATTAGCATCCTGCAGGTAGGTATGCGTAATCTTTGCTAGGCCATCTCCCCAGCGGGCCGCATCCTTATTAAATTCAAAAACTTTGATATCGTTTCTCAGATTTGAATTATTTATGAAATCAAGTCTGCAATCGCGTTTTTGTTTGGAAACTTCCTTTATTACACTGTCTTTCACTGCGGATTGCTTTGCAGCATTATCAACATCCTGTTCCTTGGCATATAGCGCCGTTGCGTAAGCATCAAGAACGTCTTTTGTTTCACCAATCTCACGAACAGCGCCACTATCGAGCCAGATGGCTCTAGCACAAAGGGCTCGAACAGCAGCAAGGTCGTGGGAAACAAACAGGAGCGTGGTGCCTTGGTCCTGAAACCGTCGGATTCTTAAAAAACACTTGTGCTGGAAGTATGCGTCGCCGACTGAAAGTGCTTCATCCACAATCAGAATATCAGGCCGCACAGCCGTAGCCACTGCGAACGCAAGGCGCACCTGCATGCCGCTAGAATACACGCGCACAGCCTGATCAATGTAATCGCCAATTTCTGCAAAAGCTTCAATTTCCGGCATGAGGAGATCGACTTCATGTGCCTGCAAGCCGAGCAACTGCCCTGCCATCAGGGCGTTCTGCCGACCGGTAAAATCGGGATGAAAACCCATACCCAATTCCAACAGTGCGGCGACGCGCCCCTCCATCTCCACCGAACCGATTGTTGGCTGGGTAGTGCCGGTGATTAATTTAAGCAAGGTGCTCTTGCCTGCGCCATTAACTCCGATAACGCCAACGGCTTCACCGGGAGAGACACTGAAATTAATATCTTGCAGTATCCACTTGAGACTGTGCCGAGGTTTATGTCCCGGTATAATCCATTCTATGAGACGAGACCAACGGGTAGGGTATTGGCGATAAGCCTTACCTAATTGTGTAACAGTGATAGTACCCATCAGAGTTCGTCTACCATTTCACCTGCGTGCTTTTGAAAAAGACGCATGCCGAGAAAACAAAGCATGCAGGCCAATAGTGCAGTTGGCCATAGACTAGCCCACAATGGCATCGTACCCTGAACGAGAATGCCCTGATAGGCCACCACCAGTGGAGTCATGGGATTTAGCATCACGATACGCTGCGCCCAGTCCGGCAATGTGGCAAGCGGATAGATGATCGGTGTGAGCCAAAACCAGAATTGCAACACAATGCCGAAAAGTTGCCCGACGTCACGGAAAAAAACGTTGAGCACCCCAATAACCATGCCCATTCCAATAGCAAGAAGAATTTGCAACAGCAGAACCGGTGCAATAGCGAAGAACGCCCAACCAGGAAAACTGCCAGTGAACAACAAAAATCCGACAAAAAGGCTAAAAATGATGGCGAACCCTATACAAGCGTTAAGGCTAACGATAATAGGCAGGCAGATACGAGGAAAGCTCAATTTCTTGAGCAAATTAGCATTGTCCAGAAACATGTTTTGGCTACGGTTCAAAATATCGGCAAAAAGCCCCCAAGTTAGTAGGCCGGCGCATAGGAAAATACTATAGCCGAAAGAGCTGTCAACCCCGGGCAGACGCGTTCGCATCACATGTGAAAAAACAAGCGTAAACACCAAAATTTGCGCCAAAGGCTGCAACACCAGCCAAGCAGCGCCCAACATGGAGTTTCGATAGCGCGAGGCAAACTCGCGCCGAACGCTTTCATAAATAAAACCGCGAAAACGATAAATACCGGATAGCCGAAGCAAGATCATTAGAGCCGCTACTTAATACTTACACACGGCCATAAACATCTTCAAAGCGCACAATGTCATCTTCACCAACATAGTCGCCGCTTTGCACTTCGATCATCACGCAAGGCACAGTCCCGGGATTTTGCAGGCGGTGTTTATGGCCAGCAGGAATAAATGTGGATTCGTTGGTGTTGATAACGATTTCTCGTTCACCATTAATGACCTTTGCAATGCCGCTAACGACAACCCAATGCTCACTCCGATGACTGTGCATTTGCAGACTCAAGCTCGCCCCTGGATTGACTTCGATACGCTTGATCTTGAAACCATTTCCTTCTTCCAGTACCGTATATACACCCCATGGCCGGTGGACGGTGCGATGGAATTTATGTGCATCGTGACCCTTGATCTTTAATTCTGAGTAAATGTGCTTTACATCCTGTGCGCTGCATTTGTCGACCACCAGAACGGCATCCGGCGTATCAATGATAATGAGGTTTTCCACTCCAACCGCGCCAACCAAGCGGTCGCTACTTTGGATGGTGCAGTTCCGTGTATCGTACAACAGAGCATCGCCCTGGATTCGGTTGCCATCGGCGTCAGGCTCGGCAAGATCACCCAACGCCGTCCAGGTGCCTATGTCGCTCCAACCGATATTGCACGGGACAACGGCAACCTGATTCGATTTTTCCATTACCGCATAATCAATGGAGTCATCAGCAACATTAGCGAAGGTATCGGGATCGAGCTCAAGTAGCGCATAGCCCTTGCCTTCGGCGAATCGTGACTGCTCGATACAAGCCTTTGTAGCGATAAGAATCTGCGGACAGTACTGCTCCATCTGTTGCAACATAGCGCCAACGGAAAAACAGAACATCCCGGAATTCCAAAGAAACCGACCAGAAGCAAGATATTCCTGTGCTTTTTCAAGTGACGGTTTTTCAACGAAGCGCAGCACCGTGTTGCCATCGGCCTCAATGTAGCCGTAGCCGGTTTCGGGCGAGTCGGGCTGGATACCAAAAGTAACCAATTTGCCCGATGTTGCCAGCTCGACGGCTTTAAGCACAGCTTCCTGGAAGGCTTGCTGGTTAATAATCAAATGGTCGGCGGCAAGCACCAACGCGATTGCATCATTACCATATTTTTGGGCGATTTGGTAAGCGGCAGCAGCAATTGCTGGAGCGGTATTACGTCCGAAGGGTTCCAGGATGAAGGATGTTACTACCTCGCCAGTATTTACCTCACGAAACTCATCTTCTGTTTTGAAGAATAGCTCCCGATTAGTGACGGTTAAAACTTCTTCCACATCCGGCAATAATGCGCCTCGCAAAAACGCCTTTTGCAAGAGACTTTGCCCATCATCCAAACGTATAAACGGCTTGGGGTGCAGCTCACGAGAAACTGGCCACAGCCGGGATCCGGCACCACCACAAAGAATTATTGGAATCAACCGCACAAACGTCCCTTGGATATTATTGTGTCGTCCACGATAGTACACACAATGAATTATAAGACCCGGAATTATACTTCATAAATGAGCGAAAAGGAAAATACTAATTAGATAATACTAACCGATTATCAATACTTTACCGGATTAAGTATTGGGCTTATTTTAATCGATAATAATATCCCATACAGGGAGATTTATCGATGCTTCCTTTGGGATTAATGCGACACTGCGGAACCCAGACGCTTGTGTTTTACTCTGGTAGCGTGCCTAGTCGTGGCTATTCCGTGTAATACTCGTCCCATTGCTTTTCATCTTTAAGTTGACAGTAAAATATACCACTTAATTGCGCAACTAAACAGGTAATCAATCGGAGATAACTGTTTGAATCACTTTCGTTGCGAGAAACCCTTTTCTTTAAGCACCTGCACCAGATAATCGCCATAACCGCTTTTCAACAAAGGGGCGGCAAGCCTCTCCAGTTGTGTAGCATCGATGAATCCCTGGCGATAGGCAATCTCTTCAGGACAGGCGATCTTTAATCCTTGCCGATGCTCGATCATTTGAACAAATTGACTGGCGTCCAACATAGATTCATGCGTGCCGGTATCCAGCCATGCATAGCCTCGCCCCATGATTTCAACCGATAATTTGCCGCGCTCAAGATAGAGACGGTTCACATCGGTGATCTCAAGCTCGCCACGCGACGAAGGCCTGAGATTCGCGGCAATATCCACCACCACATTATCGTAAAAATACAGGCCGGTGACGGCATAGTTGGACTTGGGTTGGTCCGGTTTTTCTTCCAGCGAAATAGCGTGCCCGTTTACGTTGAATTCCACCACCCCATAACGTTTCGGATCGCGAACATGATAGGCGAACACCGTCGCTCCCTCACTTTGCCGAGAGGCTTTTTTCAATTGGCTCTGGAACGAGTGCCCGTAGAAAATATTGTCTCCTAGCACCAAAGCTGAAGGATGGTTACCGATAAACTCCCGACCGATGATGAACGCTTGCGCTAACCCATCTGGCGAAGATTGCACGGCATACCGCAGATTCAGTCCCCACGAATTGCCGTCGCCCAGCAGTTGCTCGAAACGCGGCGTATCTTGCGGTGTGGAGATAATCAGAATATCGCGTATTCCTGCCAACATCAGCGTGGATAGAGGGTAGTAGATCATCGGTTTATCGTAAATCGGCAGGAGTTGCTTGGATACCGCCAATGTGCTCGGGTGCAACCGCGTACCGGAGCCGCCTGCCAAAATGATGCCTTTGCGTTGGGTCATGATTGCTTCTCAAAAGTTTCAGTAAACATGGAGATGATAGCGCCCACGATTTGGGCGATGCCTTCCAGATTAATGAAGTCGCCACACAGGAATATCCAGTGCCAACAGCTCACCCGAAGGCGCAGAGCTGCGTTGCCACTCCCAACATACGTGACCGACTTTTCCAAACAGACGGGCTTTCATGTTGAGCCGCCCTGCCCATCGCCTTTCGTGCAGCCACAACGTGCAACGTTCTTCCAACAGATTTGTCATACGACACGCCCAGTATAGTTCCGTTTAAGCCATTCCCGGTAAGCGCCGGATTGGACGTTGGCAACCCAGCCCTGATTTCCCAAATACCACTGAATCGTTTTTCGAATGCCGGTATCGAAAGTTTCCGCAGGCTTCCAACCGAGTTCACGTTCTATCTTGCTCGCGTCAACAGCATAGCGGCGATCATGGCCGGGGCGATCCGTAACATAAGTAATTTGTTCTCGATAGCTCTTGCTATCTACTCGGGCACGGAGTTCATCAAGCAGTTCGCAAACAGTGTGGACGATGTCGATATTGGTTTTTTCGTTCCAGCCTCCGATATTGTAAACTTCGCCGACTTTGCCTGCTTCGAGTACCCGACGAATAGCACTGCAATGGTCTTTAACGTAAAGCCAGTCCCGGATTTGCTGTCCATCGCCATACACAGGCAAATGCTTACCTGCGAGGGCATTAACGATCATCAACGGAATGAGCTTTTCCGGGAAATGATACGGACCGTAGTTGTTGGAGCAGTTGGTGGTGAGCACAGGCAATTCATAAGTATAATGATAAGCGCGAACCAGATGGTCGCTTGCTGCTTTGCTCGCCGAGTAAGGACTATTGGGTTCGTAGCGATGGGTTTCTGAAAATGCCGGATCATCCTTGGCAAGTGAACCGTAAACTTCATCGGTAGAGACATGCAGAAAGCGAAAATTTTGCCGGACTTCGCCTTGCAGGCTGCTCCAATAGGCACGCACTGCTTCCAGCAGCCGGAAAGTACCGACGACGTTGGTCTGGATGAAGTCTTCCGGACTATGAATGGATCGATCCACATGGCTTTCCGCAGCAAAATTAATGATGGCGCGGGGTTGGTACTGGATGAGCAGACTAGTCACCAGGGCGGAATCACCGATGTCGCCTTGTACAAAAAGATGCCGTTCATCTCCTGCCAATGAAGCGAGATTCTCACGGTTGCCTGCGTAGCTAAGTATGTCGAGATTGATGACTGTTTCATCGGATTGCGCCAGCCAATCCAACACAAAATTCGCACCGATGAATCCGGCGCCGCCCGTTACTAAAATCATTCAATATGCCTGTTTGCGCTTTTTATAAAAATCCGGGAAATCTTTATCTATCAATGTTGTCCAGCCGCCTTATCGTATAATAATCGTTGTAACCTACAACAATGAAAAAGAAACAAATTTTTTTATTGTTAAGACTTACAACTGCGGAATTTAATACCTGTTACTTTTAGTGTACTAAACATGGGATATATACTGTTTGTTTTTTCTGAAACCAGAATATTGAGAAACAGCAGCCTTTATCGAATAGTTTTTGTGACCAATTGAATTAACCGGACAAATGGTCAGAACAACCTTTAGTTAACTGAAGCCGTCTTAACACCCTGCTTTCATTAAAAACGCGATATACTTCACATAATTGTAGTTAAATAATGCAGACTCTTTTCATATCTAGTAGCGTTACAAGCTTTTCCTAAGGAGCGAACAGTGGATGAGACGACACATAAAGATGCTCTGACATTCAGACTGAACGAAAACAACAAATTACTTGCTGTATTCGAACCGGAAGTATATAAAGTTGCGCTGGATGCAGCTGCAATCAAAGAAATGCTAGTCCAGCAAAACCTGTCCGACCTGTTCCTTGATGAAAAAGCGCTCTCCCGCTTAGTACAGATGTACAACAATACCAATGCCGGTTTTGTGCTGGAAATTGGTGAGCGGCGAGATGGGGAGTTTACCATCACTGTCGCCAAAGACAAGATGAGCGCTTGGCTAACTCTGACTCCCGCATACGGAGGCGCCCCTGTCACCTTTGAACAAATCCGGCAATCCTTGAAAGAAAAAGGCATCGTCAGCGGCCTCATCACATCCGCTGAAATCGAAGCCGTACTGAAAGAAGGTCATGCCACGGATTATCTGATTGCTCAAGGCATGCCGCCCGTGCCGGGCCTGGATGCGCAGTTCCATAGCCTGGTGCCGGAAATGCAAGAGCGCCGTCCCCAGATAAATGAACACGGCATCGCTGATTATCGTAATCTTGGCAATCTGATTCTGGTGAAGCAAGGCGATCCACTCATGCGCCGCACCCTTCCCACCGAAGGAAAAAAAGGGAAAAATATCCTGGGCCAGATACTTACGCCAAAGCCCAGCCAGAACACGCCTTTCGCCTCAGATTTAAAAGGCGCCACGTTCGACCCGGACGATTGCGATCTGCTGGTATCATCAATCATCGGCCAACCACTGCTGATCCCCAATGGCGTTATGGTGTCGCCCACCATCACCGTACCGAAAGTGGACATCTCGACCGGCAACCTAAGTTTCGACGGCACGATTAATATCTTGGGTGATGTGATGGAAGGAATGAAGGTTTACGCATTAAATGACATTTTCATAGGCGGAACCGTTGAAGCCGCAGAACTTGAGGCAGGCGGAAATATCAGCATCAAAGGCGGCGTGATCGGCAACAGTGATACCAACAGCAGCATGGCGGCTTCGTTCGGAGGAAAAATTTCCTGTAAAGGTTCGGTTAGCGTGCGTTTTGCCAAATATTTCAATATTGTAGCCGGCACCAACATCGTCATTGAAGAATATTCCATGAATAATCAATTGACCGCGATGAATCAGATCCTGGTTGGCAAACCCGGCGGCAAAAAAGGACTGATCATAGGCGGTACTGCCCGCGCCATGATGCTGGTACAAGCCGCCTCAGTCGGCTCTGATGTCGGCATTAAAACTTACATTCAAGCCGGCTTAAATCCGCATACCCAAGAGCAGCTGAATGCTATTGACCGTGAGATCGAAACCAATGGAAAAAATCAGGACGATATAAAAAAGATTATCACCTTCATTGAAAACAACCCTGAAAAAGACAAAAACGGCCTCCTAAACAAAGCGCGCCGCACCCTGGATAAACTGACGACTGAAATCGCCCAGCATCAAGCTATCCGAGAAAGCTTGCTCGCCGAAATATCGTTTGCCGAGTACGCCAAAGTTGTTGTGGATCATACCCTCTGTACCGGTGTCGAAGTCAGGATTGGCGATCAGATATGGAAAGCCAAAGAGGAACGGGGGAAAACAGTTTTTCGGCTCATTGATAAAAAAATCAGTTATGGGAGCTAACCCCCTTATCAATCGATCCGGCCAAGACAGGTGGCGCTAAAAAAGGCAACGCCGCACCGTTTCGCCCGAAACTGTACATCCAACCTAATCTTTTTCAGCGGCATCCGCCAACAGTTTTTTTCTGATTAAAAAAGCCGCGCCGATTGCACATAAAGCGGGTATCTGATACAGCAAAAAAGTTCCCATAGGATTTTTAGCAACCATACCGGACAAAGCGGAAACCACCGTCAGCTTGATCACCCACCAAGTAATCCAATAGCCGATTAATCCAATGATAGCCCAATTAAGAGGCGACTCACCCTTTTCCTTTGCGCTCAAATAAAACCATACCAGAACCGCAATTCCGGCAAATCTAGCCAAATGCAACATTTTTACACCTCATTTTTTTAATTATAATAAATATACAGTGTTTACACTCTACCCAACTGGCGCTTAACCGGCAACAGCTGTTATAAGTAGATAATCATATTCCATAATTGATTGTCATTACATTTTTTTACGCAAGGAGAGTAGTGTGGGAAAACCGCTTAAAATCATTTTGTCAACTGTTGCTGCAATGGCTTTGCTGTTGATTGCCGCTGTCTGCATCCTGCCATTCGTTTTCGATCCCAATGACTTCAAGCCTGAAATTGTCGCCGCCGTTAAGGACAAGACCGGCCGGGAACTGGTGCTGGACGGCGAATTAAAACTCTCGCTATTTCCCTGGGCCAGCATTTCAACAGGGAAAATTGAACTCAGTAACGCGCCCGGGTTTCAAGATCGCCCCTTTGCAACAATTGAAGAGGGCAGTGTAAAAGTGCGGCTACTGCCGCTGTTGTCGAAAAAAATAGAAGTCAGCCGCATCGCCTTAAAAGGCCTGGTTTTAAACCTTGCCAGAAACAAACAGGGTATCGCCAACTGGAGCGATCTAACCGCTTCTGGCGACACCAAAACCGTAGCGCCGGCTGCCGCCGCCGGCAAACAGGAAGAACAGCCCATAGCCACCGCTGCACCGGCGGATTTTGAGATCGGGGGCATTGCTATTGAAAATGCCCGGATTAACTGGGACGACCTGCAAGCCGAAAAGCACATCGAAATAAAAGACTTTAACCTGAATACCGATGAATTCGCCTTTGATGAACCGATTGGCATTGCCGCTACCCTGACCGCTACGGATACCGAATCCAAAACAGCTCACACTATCAAACTAAGTACCGAATTAAGCGTTAATGAGCAACTCGATAGTATTGCGCTAGTCCATAGCGATTTGCAGGTAACGACATCCGGCGAAACTGTTCCCGGCAAATCGTTAACGACGGCACTGGCCGTCGCCGATACAGCGCTGAATATGAGCCGACAAACAGCCAAGATTTCAGGATTGCAGCTCAAATCCGGCGATGCGGCACTCTCTGCCGAATTGACCGGAGCCAGTATCAAAGACATGCCGTCTTTTCAGGGACCGGTTACCATCGCACCATTCAGTCCCGCCAAGTTTATGCAGCAACTGGGCATCGTCTTGCCGGTCATGCAGGATGCCAACGCGCTGGGCAAGTTGGCCGTTAATTTTGACCTCGCAGCCACGTCCGATTCGGCTGACTTTAAAAACCTGGTAATGACGCTGGACGATAGCCAAATCAAAGGCTCTGTCGGCATAAAAAACTTTGCCCAACCTGCTATCGGCTTTTTGCTGGACATTGATACGATTGATGTCGATCGTTATCTACCGCCTGCCGATAAATCATCCAAGCCGATAGCCACCCCTGCCGTTTTACTGGCTGTCGGCGCTTCCGCTTTACCCGTTGAGACCTTGAGAAATCTCAATGCCGAAGGCTCTGTGGCGCTGGGCAGGCTTAAGGTCAACGGTTTGGCGATGCAGGACATCCAGATAAACCTGAACGCTAAAAACGGCGCTGTTACCACGCAACAATCGATCAAGCAGTTTTATCAGGGCGCTTATTCCGGCAATCTCAGCGTGGATGCGCATGGCGACAAACCGACACTGGCTGTAAACGAAAAAATAGACCATGTGCAAATTGAACCGTTACTGAAAGATTACCGCGGTGAGGCCCGAATCAGCGGCATCGTCGATGCGACAACTCAGCTGCAAGGGCAGGGCAATAAAACCAGTGAACTAAAATCATCGCTTAATGGCCAGTTCAGTTTCCTGGTTAAAGATTCGGTTATTAAGGGTTTTAACCTGCAAAAAATAATCGATAGCGGCAAAGCGCTGATTAAGGGTTCCGCTTTGCCTGCGGATGCTAAAACCGACCAGACGCTGTTTACAGAAATGAGCGGTACGGCGACGATCAACAACGGCGTCATTCAAAACAACGACCTTGTTGCCAAATCCTCCAAACTCCGTGTCGATGGCAAGGGCAACATAAACCTGAACTCTGAAGCCGTGGACTATAAAATCGACGCCAAGCTGCTTAATGACGAGATAGCCGCCACTGAACCTGAACAGGTTAAAGCCGCCATAGCCATTGATATTGCAGGAACGCTGGACAAGCCGTCTTATACAATTGATATAGCCTCACTATTAACCGATCAAAACAAAGCCAAGATTGAAAAACTGATCAATAAAATCGACAAAAAATTAGGTCCTGGTGTCGGCGACCTGTTAAAGAACTTCCTAAAGTAGGCCGCTTGCTATGACCCCATCAGCTTTTCAACAAAACATCCTCGCCTGGTTCGATCAATACGGGCGTAAAGACCTGCCTTGGCAAAAAGACCTTACACCTTACCGCGTATGGCTCTCCGAGACCATGTTGCAACAAACCCAGGTCGCTACCGTTATCCCTTACTTCAATGTTTTTATAGAAAAATTCCCCGATGTGGCGAGTTTGGCGAATGCACCTATAGATGAGGTGCTGCATCTTTGGTCGGGCTTGGGCTATTACGCCCGCGCCCGCAACCTGCACAAAACGGCGCAGCTCGTTGACGAACGTGGCAACTTCCCTGATACATTAGATGATCTGATCGATCTACCCGGCATAGGCCTGTCAACGGCGGGAGCCATATTGAGCATCGCCTTTGATAAAAGTCATCCGATTCTCGACGGCAATGTGAAACGAGTGCTGACCCGTTTTAAAGCCGTTTCCGGCTGGCCGGGCAACAGCGCGGTTAACAAAGAACTGTGGTCAATCAGCGCTGAGCTGACCCCGGTCGCGCGTGTTGCGGATTACACCCAGGCCATGATGGACTTGGGCGCAACCGTCTGTACCCGCAGTAAGCCCGCTTGCGAGGCCTGCCCGCTTAATGCCGGTTGTTTGGCCAGACGCGCAGATAATGTATCGGCGTACCCAACCCCGAAACCTGCCAAGACCTTGCCGGTCAAACAATTGACCCTGTTATTGCTGAGCAATGCCGACAACCGGATATTGCTGGAAAAAAGACCGCCAATCGGTATCTGGGGCGGCTTATGGAGTCTGCCGGAATTTGACAGTATTGAAGCGGCGCATGATTGGTGCTTAAGCCGGAACATCCATATTGCCGACCAGCAGGCGCTGGCAACCCGGCGCCATACCTTTTCCCACTACCATTTAGACTACACGCCGCTGCTGGTTCAATCCGATAACCTTATAAATTTTGTGATGGAAGCCGGCCAAACTGTCTGGTATAAAGCTGAACACATTAATAAGCTTGGCTTAGCCGCGCCGATTAAGCTGTTGCTCCAACAATCACAAACGAGAATAAAATGACTAGACTGGTTAAATGCGTAAAATTGGGAATAGAAGCCGAAGGCCTGGATGCGCCGCCGTTTCCAGGCCCCAAGGGTCAGGAAATATTTGAGAAAGTATCCAAGCAAGCCTGGAAGGAATGGTTAGCCAAGCAAACCATGCTGATTAACGAAGGAAGATTAGCCAGCTTCGACCCTAAGACCAGGACATTTTTAGCCGAAGAAAGAACCAAGTTTCTGTTTGAAGGCAACAACGACATGCCGGAAGGCTATGTGCCGCCAAAGGGCTAAAAACCGCTCAATACATGAGCGGTTTTTTTGAAGATTACTTTAGCTTTTATCCCGGCGGTGGAAAAGGGTCATTACCATAGCTGTCTCGTGCTCGAATTTTTCCGTCACGACCATGTGTAATAACATCGCCACCTTGATTTGTCGCAATTTCCTTAGCGCGCTGCTGAGCTTGCTGTTGAGTGTCATGACGCGAAGTATCGCGCTCATTACCCTCACCTCTAACAGCCCACGTTCCATCGTCTCTTTGTACAACATGCTGATGTGCCATACTAAACTCCTATTTAAGGGCAAAGTTACCCAAAACACTATATGTGGACTATTTTGAAATTTTCAAGCCCATCATGCGGTGTTTGTCTAGTTTGGCTTTGTTGTCGCGCTACCGCTTCATCGAATCAAAAAATTCCGCATTCGTTTTAAAGTCTTTAAGCTTACCGATCAGGAATTCTGACGCCGCGGTTTCATCCATCGGCTGAAGGATCTTGCGCAAGATCCAGGTTTTTTGCAGGGTATCGGGATCAACCAGATATTCTTCCCGGCGGGTGCCGGAACGGTTGATGTTGATCGCCGGGTAAATTCTTTTCTCGGCAATTTTGCGATCCAGGTGCAGCTCCATGTTGCCGGTACCTTTGAATTCCTCGTAGATAACCTCGTCCATTCTTGAACCGGTATCAACCAGAGCTGTGGCGATAATGGTCAAGCTGCCGCCTTCTTCTATGTTCCGCGCCGCACCAAAGAAACGTTTGGGTTTTTCCAATGCATTGGCATCGACACCACCGGTTAATATCTTGCCTGAAGAAGGAACGACGGTGTTATAAGCTCTGGCCAGACGGGTAATCGAGTCTAACAAGATGACCACATCGTGTTTATGCTCGACCAATCGACGGGCTTTTTCGATAACCATTTCCGCAACTTGTACGTGACGGGTTGCCGGTTCGTCAAAGGTACTGGAAATAACTTCGCCGCGCACGCAACGCTCCATTTCCGTGACTTCCTCGGGACGTTCATCGATCAGCAATACAATCAGATAACACTCGGGATTTTGTTCCGCTATCGCTTGAGCCAGACTTTGCAGAATCATCGTTTTACCGGCTTTAGGCGGCGACACGATCAAGCCGCGTTGGCCTTTTCCGATCGGGGCGATTAAATCTATGATGCGTCCGGTTAAGTCTTCGCTGGTGCCGTTGCCCTGTTCAAGAACAAATCTTTGTTTGGCAAATAGGGGGGTCAGGTTTGAGAAGGTGATTTTGTTTTTGGTGTTTTCCGGTGGTTCAAAATTGATCTGGTCAACCTTGAGCATCGCGAAATAACGTTCGTTGTCTTTCGGCGGCCTGATTTTTCCGCTAATCGTATCGCCGGTCTTTAAAGAAAATCGTCTGATCTGACTGGGTGAAACATAAATATCGTCAGGACCTGCTAAATAGGAGCAACCCGGCGTCCGTAAAAAACCAAATCCATCCTGTAAAATTTCCAAAACGCCGTCGCCTGATATATCGTCGCCGGCTTTTGCCTGTTTTTTCAGGATGGCAAAAATCAAATCCTGCTTGCGGGATCTGGCGACATTTTCAAGTCCGAGGGACTCGGCGATTTCAATAACTTCACTTATTTGTTTTAGTTTTAACTCAGTTAGATTCATAAAAGGACGACTCAAGAAAAAGTACAAACGGTGTTAAACCGCAACTACGAGGACAGGATTATAATTCAGGGATGTGGTTTATCGGACGGTATGCTGGGGTGCGCTTAGATTTCGCACCGCATAAGTGTAACCCAAGTACTCAGCCCCGTCCAACCTTTTATGACAGGCCTGAGTAGGGGAGCAGCGATTGCTCGGGGCAATCATCTGCATCATTCGCTCCTTCCATGGAGGTCATATATTAAATATTGCTATCAAGAAAGGCGGCAAGTTGCGATTTTGACAATGCGCCTACTTTGGTTGCTTCCACTTCGCCGTCCTTAAACAGCATCAATGTTGGAATGCCGCGTACACCGTAACGTTGCGGAGTGTCCTGATTTTCGTCTATGTTTAATTTTACAACGGTCAGTTTGCCTGCATATTCTTTGGCAATTTCATCCAGGACCGGCGCAATCATTTTGCAAGGTCCGCACCATTCAGCCCAATAGTCAACCAGCACTGGACCAGCAGCTTTAAGAACAGTTTCGTTAAACTCACTATCGCTTACATGAAGGACTGAATCGCTCACTTTATTTCTCCAATTATCAAAAGCAAAACTATAGGAGGGATGAAGAGAGTAGTCAATCAATTTCAGCTGATTTGATTTTTACGTTATCCTATAGCCTATGAACAATACACATTTAACTCAAACCCGCTTCAGCAATCTCGAATTGTCTGATTCTATCTTACGCAGCTTAAAAGACGCCGGCTTTGATCACTGCACCCCGATCCAAAAAAGAGCTTTACCTTTGTCGTTGCGAGGCATGGATGTTGCGGGGCAAGCCCAAACCGGAACCGGCAAGACCGCCGCTTTTTTGCTGTCCACTTTTCAGTATTTAATCAATGATGCCGAGGACGATGCAGAAATAGAAGCCGACGATGACATCGATGCGGAAAAACCGACGCCAAAAGTCGCCGCCAAAAGCAAACAAATCAAATATCCCAGAGCGATTATTCTCGCGCCAACCCGCGAGTTAGCCATTCAGATCCACAAGGATGCATTGCAACTGGGCAAGCATCTCACGCTTAAATTTGCCCTGATATACGGCGGCACCGACTATCAAAAACAACTAGACAGCCTGAAAGCCAATGTCGATATCATCATCGGTACGCCGGGGCGTATCATCGACTTTTACCGGCAAAACGCGTTCACGCTGGATAACGTCAAAGTCACGGTGATGGATGAAGCCGACCGGATGTTCGATTTGGGCTTTATCAAGGACATCCGCTATTTATTGCGGCGCATGCCGCCGCCGGACCAGCGTTTGAACATGCTGTTCTCGGCGACGTTATCCTACAAAGTCACCGAGCTGGCTTACGAACACATGAACAATCCGGTTTTGATTCGCGTCGAAACCGAAGAAGTCACCTCTAAAGCGATCCAGCAAAGCGCATTTTGTCCGTCGAATGAACAAAAAATCCCTTTGCTGGTCGGCATATTGAATCAGCATCAGCCCCAACGCAGCATTATATTTGTCAACACCAAGCGCTGCGCCGAACGGCTCGATGACGTCCTGAACGCTAACGGTTACAAGACCGCCGCGCTCAGCGGCGATGTGCCGCAGGACAAACGCCAGCGCCTGCTTGCCGATTTTCAGGAAAACAAAATCGCCTTGCTGATTGCAACCGATGTTGCGGCCCGCGGCCTGCATATTGCCGACGTGTCCCATGTGTTTAATTACGACCTGCCGCAGGACGTCGAAGATTATGTGCACAGGATAGGCCGTACTGCGCGCTTTGGCGCCAGCGGTGTCGCGATCAGTTTTATCTGCGAGCAATACGCCTATTCAATGCCGGATATCGAAGAATACATTGAACAGAAAATTCCGGTTCTGCCCATTACCGCAGATCTTCTGGCCGACATTGTAATCCCTGAAAAAAGGCCCGACAGACCCAGAAGCGAGTATCAGGGAAAACGTCCAAATCAAGCGCGCAGGCCGGGTTAGTATAACCCTACAGCCCGGCCATCAATTCCCGAAAGTCCTCAATAGCAGGATAATCGGTTATTTCTTTTTTAGGCTGTTTGGTATCGGGCCTGCTCACCGAAATTAAATGGGCGATACCGAACTGCCTGGCGGAATTGAGCACCGCCAGGCTGTCATCGATCAGCAATGCGCTTTGTTTTTCAAACGGTACCCGCTGTTGCAGCAAGCGCCAAAACTCGGCTTGTTCCTTCGGATAGCCCAAATCATGGGAACTGATGATGCCGTCGAAAAATGCCTGCAAACAGGTTTTTTCCATCTTAAGGCCCAAGCTGCCGCGATGCGCATTGGTCACCAAATACACTTTTTTGGGCGACTGATGGGCTTTTTCTAAAAACTCCGTGACATGCGGCAATACCGCAATCAACCCGGAAATTTCCGCTTTCAGTCCGGCAATGTCCAGCTCTAGAACATCGCTCCAGTAATCCAGACAATACCATTCCAATTTGCCCTCCATGCTTTTAAAGCGCGGCTGCAACTGCTGCTTTGCGGCTTCTATCGACAAGCCCTGTTTTTCGGCAAATTTAAGCGGCACAAACTCCTTCCAGAAATGGTTATCGAAATTCAAATCCAGCAGCGTGCCATCCATATCCAGCAAAACAGTGTCAACTTTCTTCCAATCAATCATCATAGTGCGTTATATTTGCAAAAAAATACTTAATAAAATAACACAATGGCTGAAAAACCGACCATCCTTAACAAAACCACCATCGCCACCAGCCGGTTATTCCGTATCGAGTCGCTGGATATTGAATTTACCAATGGCGAACTGCGCAACTACGAACGGCTGGCCCGCGGCAATCCCGGCAGCGCCGTACTGATTGTGCCGATGCTGGACGCCGAGACGGTGTTGTTGATCAGGGAATATTCCGCCGGTGTGCATCGCTATGAGCTGGGCCTGCCCAAAGGCAAGACCGATGCCGGGGAATCCTTTATGGATGCCGCAAACCGCGAACTTAAAGAAGAAGTCGGCTTTGGCGCCAGAAGCCTGCATCACTTAAGCTCTTTCTCAATCGCGCCGTCCTATCTGGAACACATGACCGAAATTGTCCTCGCCCAGGATTTATATGCCGAAAAACTGGACGGCGACGAACCGGAAGAATTGGAAGTTGTTCCGTGGAAATTACGCAATATCAATGCATTGTTAGCTACCGGCGAATGCACCGAAGCCCGTTCGATTGCCGCGCTATTTATGGCTTTGGAATATTTTAAAGCGCTGTAGAGGCAATCCCTTGTGGTTGCCCTTGCGTCGAATAATAATCTTGCCATGCGGCGCAATACGCTACGCTATTGACGCCCTACAGATTGCGCCTCACCGCGTTATTTTAGCGGTGCACGTTTGACCATTTTGCTTGCATCTTGTATCACCCCAATTTCATTCCATGGTATTGCCGGCATCGTTATTTGTCCTGACAGTTGTAGACCTTCTTTACAAAATCGATCATTGCGATGGGAAGAGACCATAATCCACCACATTGCCCCGCCGTATATTTGCCCATAGGCAATATGATTCTGGAACCGGCGAGAAATAGGGGATGTAATTACGCGTTTTTCCACTTTGCCATATCCATTTATCACTGCAAGGGCCTGAATTGGGTATTCCCAATTCAGGCCAGGATCTTTGGAAAGGATCATCTTGCGAATGCGCTCTTCATGTACCATTCCAAGATTTACTTCTTGAAAGGCAGGAAGAGAGCTTACAGAAGCACGGAAAAGAATGCTCAAATGAAAAAGCTTGAATGTTGGGTAGTCGTAGACGGCTGTATGTGTGGTGTTTTGTGCAATGCTTTCTGGCATGAGCCACTGCTTTTGAAATGGTATCTCGTATTCTTGGTTTAGTAGACTCTCGCAATCTGCGCACAGCAATTTATCACGAACTCCTTTTTGAAGGGGTTTCCATCCCTTCTTTTTGAGTCCATTAATCTCCATCATTCTGTGATTTTTGTTGTAGAGGTCTTTATATAAGAACTCTGGGATTATGTGTGAATCGCTCAACTTACGATCCTTCAGGCAAAGTCGGCATTGCATAAGTAAGAACCTCTAATTGGTGATTATCTGCATAACATGCAATTTGCGCGTGAAAACCCGCTTCTGCTTTGCTGTTGCCAAAAACGATTCGCAACAATCGAAAGGACAGGAGTAAGTGGTACTGTCCTTTTGTACCATAGATAGTAATTTTTCATATTGTTTATTTTTGCGCTGGTTCCCAAGCTCCAGCTTGGGAACTCAGTGTCGGAAGCTCCAGCTTCCCGAGCAACTCACCACGCCCGAATCACCTCAATCAACCCCTCCTGACCGGCATAATTACGCGCACTGGAATAGCGCCAATGCTCCGGCTGATCCACATAGCCGCGCTTGACCGGATTATAATGAATGTAATCCAGCTTCTGCCGCATAACCGCCTCGGATTCGATAATTTGCGGATGATTGCCTTCCTCCCAAACCTGATAAGTGGTTTCCTGCTTATGGGCGCGTTTAAAAAACGCCAACAGCTCCAACAGCTTAGTCGAGCGACATTGTTCCAGATGCGCGATTATTTGCTTCGCGGTGTAAGATTTAAAGCGCTGCATGTCATGGCTCAAATTATCCGAAGCGGCAATAAGATGCAGATGGTTTTCAAGAATGACATAACCGTAGATTTGAAAATTTGTATCGCGCTGTAAAAAACGCTAAGAATCCAGAATAATGTCCACTGTTTCCGGGCGGGTAAACAACGGTAGCCAGTAGTTTACTGTTGCGGTCAGGAAGTGTGGACATGGGTCGGATTGGACGCGGTAACGGCTTCTGGGCATGATTGCGCTCCTGTGTGGTGAGAGTAGCCGGGAAGCTAGAGCTTCCAGAACTGGGTTCCCAAGCTGGAGCTTGGGAACCAGCGAAAGTTCAGAGTTACACCAATCACAACCGATAAAGCGGCTCCAGTTTGTCATCTTTCGTAGCCGCTATTTTTTCCCTGGCTTTATTTTCAACAAACGCCTGAAACAGCTTTTTGCCTTGCCACTGCTCCGTAGCCTTGCCATACAACGCCTGATTCAAATGCAGGATTTCATCCCTTAACCTTGCGTCGCTCAACTCGGCGATAGCGCCCAGGCTTGCGGCGCCCGACTTTTGCCGTCCCCATGCCAGCAAAGCGTCCTTGGCGGCTGCGGCATTATTATCCATGCAGGCTTTTTTCAATTTTTTTACGCTATCGGCCAAACGTATTTCCGGCTCGTTTTTTTCCACAACCGGCTTTTTAGCAGGGCGCTTAGCCAAAAAATAAACCAATGTCGCCAACCAGCCTGCCGCCAGGAACACCGAAACCCATAACCAGACATTTTGCTGTTGCGGCGGGTTCGTAACCGGCGCGGCCTCCTCGGCTTGTTGCGGTTGTTGCACCGCCGGAGCCGCCGGCACAACCGGAGTCGGCTGGGTTCCTGCCGCTTCCATCACCGTGATGGTGGCTTCAGGAATTTTGGCGACTTCCATCTTTTGGCTTTGGCTGTTAAACCAGGGGATTTCTATCGCTGGCAATTTGTAATAACCCGCTTTTGACGGGATGATGGCTATTTTTTCTTCCCTGAACGCGATCAGGCCTTCCGGTTTTTTCTGTTCCTGCAATACCGGCTGATCAGGATAGGTTTTCAGCCGGTCATCAATTTTGCCGGCATTTATCTCCGGCAGCTGACCAACCGTTGCACCTTTTGCCAGCAGTGTCAGGGTTCTGGTCAACGGTTCGCCGACTCTCATTTGCTGGTTGTCGCCTGACCACTCCTCCTTTAAAACCAGTTGTTCCGCTGAAAGCCAATGCCGCCCGGTAAATGCAGCAGGAGCGGGCTTCACGTCCAGCGTAACCGCTCTGGATAATATCTTTTTGGTCCTGGTCGTTTGGGAATTAAAAAAACCGTTAAAATTCGGTCGGCTATTCGCCACGACCTCCGCGGTCAATACCAGAGGCTTGATCGTCACAGAACCGCTTTTTTGCGGGAAAATCGCATATTTCCGCTCGGTAACCAGATAGTTCACCCCATCGATCTGGGTATTGTAATTAGTGTCATCGCCGAGTTTTTCAATCACCGCATCGCCCAATTCCGGTTCATTCAGGCCGGCTTGGGCGATTTCGACCCTTCTGTACAACCGTGCAGTGTACAGAACTTGAGATTGCACATAAGGGCTTTGGGGACTTGCCTCAACCTCCAGAAACAAATCATCGTTGGTATCGACGGCTTTATTGGCCGTCGCCTGAGTAACCAGGATATTCGCCGACCTGCTGACGTCATCGCCAAACTTCACCGGCGGAACAATCAGGCTGCCGGGATGTTTGGCCATCACGTTAAGCGTCCACTGTATGGTCTTGCTGGACTGTCCGTTAATCCAGGACGAATTGCTGCTCTGGCTTTGTCCGAGTATCTCGAAATCCTGTTCCAGCGGACCAAAATCCGGGTCGTTATCCGGCGTGTCATCGGCGGTAAAAATGATCTGGAAAGCTTCATTCAGGCTAACCGGATTGCGGTCAAACGACACATCAATTTGCGCGGCAATAACGTCAGGCACAAAATTCAGCAGTAACAAAAGAAGGAATAATTTTTTTATAGCGTTCATGTTCGTCATTTGGATTAATCAACGGGTATTACGCGAATCTCATAAAATACGAAGCGGTCTGAAATTAAGCGTTTTAAAAAATCAGTAAAAACCGGGCCTACCAGCCGCCCGCATCGCCGCTTGATTGGCGGCCGCGCTGTCCGTATTGATATTTGAATTTACGTTTTAACAAACCGGCCGGATCGTCGGGGATTCTTTTCAGCCATTGCTCATTAGCTTGCTGTTGTTCTTTCGAGGACTGGGCCTCGACACGCTCTTGCTGTTCGGCCTGCTCCTCGGCTTCGTCTTTGCGCTGCTCGGCTTGCTGGGGTTTTTCGTCTTCCGGTTTTTTCTGCTCGGCTTTATCTTGCTGCTGATTTTCTTCCGATTGTTGCTTGTCCGATTGCTTCTGTTCCGGTTTTTGCTCGGGCTTCTGATCATCGGATTTTTCCAATTGTTCGCCATCCTTGTTTTGCTCGGAATCGCCTTTGGACTGTTGCTTGTCGTCTTTTTGCCGATTCTGCTGTTTTTGCTCCTGCTTTTGTTTTTCCAGCTCCTTTTCTACAACCTCTTTGTTGTGTTTGGCATCGGCGTCGTCAGGATTGACAGCCAAGGCTTTGTCGTAGGCTTTTATCGCCTGTTCCAACTGACCGGCTTTCGCCAGCGCATTGCCCTGGTTATAGGCGCTGCTTTCGGACTTGCTGCTTTTCAGGTTCTCCAACGCCTTGTCATACTGACCCGCCTTGTAATGCGCCGCCGCTTTCCAATCCGGGTTTTCAAACTGTTCCGCCGCCTTGGCATAATCTTTTTCATGATAAGCCTGTTGCGCCTGTTGGTCCTTGGTCCGCCATAAATCCTTCCAGTCAACGGCGTAACTGTTTTTAGGCAGCGGCAGGATCAGCAATAAAGCGAAACACAGCAATCCCTTCCTGAACGTCAGCGCAGCCAAAGGTAAAACCGGCAATAACAGCCAAGGACCTTTGTCCGCCCATTGATCCAATAACAAGTTTTCGTTTGCCTTGTCCTGCTGCTTTACCGGTTTATCCAGGGTTGCCAACAGGGTTTTAATATCCGCGTCATTTGCCGTTATGGTTTGATAAACGCCATTGCCCGCCTGCGCCATTTTTTTAAGCTCGCCGGAGTTTAATTTGGGCACCACAATATCGCCCCGCCCGTCTTTCAGAAACCCGCCCTCCGGCAGCGCTATCGGTGCGCCGTCATCCGTTCCTACGCCCAGTATCGACAGCGAATACTTGTCCAGTGATTTTACTGTGGTCAAGGTTTTGTCGGCCTCGACGCCGTCGGTGACCAACAGGATTTGGCCTTTTTGCAGGCCTGCCTGACTGAACAGTTCGACGGCTTTTTCCAGCGCCAAGACTGTATTGCTGCCCTGGCTGGGCATAATATCGGTGTTTAATGCCGACAGCTGGCTGTCTATGGTCTCGTTGTCGTCGGTCAGCGGCGTTACGGTGAACGCGTCGCCGGCATAAACCAGCAATGCGGTCTGGCCGTCTTTGCGCTGCTTTAGAATATCGGCGATTTTGTAGCGGGCCATAACCAAGCGGCTGGGCTTAATATCGCCGGCGTCCATCGACCGGGACAAATCCAGCGCAATCACCAGGGCCGAATCGTTCCTGAACACCGGCGAAGGCAGCCGTTCCCAGCTTGGCCCGGCCAGCGCAATAATCGTCAGCAGGGCGGCGACGGCTCCGGCCGTTAGCGGCCAGCGGCTTCGGTTGACCGCTTTTTCCTGCAACAGGTACGGCAACAGCGCTTCATCGCATACCGTCGACCAGTTGCCTTGACTCAGCTTGTTCCTGAGCATTAAAGCCAGTATCAGAAGCTGCGGTATCAACGCCAGCAACCAGTACGGCCTGATAAAATGAAAGTCGGCTATGTTCATGACAAGCGCACCTTGGACAAAGCGATAACTGCGGCCAGAGCCAATGCCAGCGACAACGGCCAGTAATACAGTTCGCTGCGCGGCCTGAAATATTGTTTGTCTTTTTCAACCGGTTCCAGTTCGTCCAGCCGCATGTAGATATTATTCAACTCATCGGTATTTCTGGCCCGGTAATATTGACCGCCGGTGCTCTCGGCGATTTTGATCAGGGTTTTTTCATCCAAATCGACGGACGGGTTTATTTTGCGGCTGCCGAAAAAACTGCGCACGATCATTTCATCCGCGCCGATGCCGATCGTGTAAATTTTTAAATGGCCGGCAGCAGCCAATTCCGCGGCCTTTAACGGCGAAACTTCACCGGCGGTATTGGCGCCGTCGGTCATCAACACCAACACCCGGCTGTTGGCTTGCTCATTTTTAAGCCGCTTGACCGCCAGGCCGATGGCGTCGCCTATCGCGGTATTTTCACCGGCAAGGCCGAGAACCGCCTCATTCAATAAGGTCATCACCGTTTTCCGGTCGAAGGTTAACGGGGTTTGCAAATAGGCCTGGGTGCCGAACAGGATCAAACCCACCCTGTCTCCGACGCGCCGGTTGATAAAATCGCCGGCAACCATTTTAGCCGCCGCCAGCCGGTCTACAGACCGTTTGTTGATAACAAAATCCTGTTCTTCCATGCTGCCGGACAAATCCACCGCCAGCATTAAATCCCGGCCGCTGACCGCCTGCTCAATCGGCTCGCCCAGCCATTGCGGCCTGGCGCAGGCGACAACCAACAGCAACCAGGCAACAGCCGCCAGCCATAACGGCCAGCGCCGGGTTTGGGAAACCGCCATGGTTTCGACATCGGAAAAATCATCCAAAAACGGGACTTTCAACGCCGCCTGTTCCGCAGGCATATCGGCTGAAACCAGCCAGCGGATCAGCAAAGGCAAAGGTAAAGCGGCCAACAGCCAGGGCCATTCAAAGTGAATCATGATTTTAATTTAGCCTGGGATTTAAGCCAGCTTTCGCATAAGTCGGTTAATTGGGAAATTTCCAGTTCCGTGGGCGGCGTTTTTCGATAGGGCGCATCGGCCAGCAATTGGCCGATGCCTTCGCTGAACGGCGTGCTTTTGACCGAACTGTCGAGAAACGCCAGCCATTGCCGCCCGGTTAATCCGGCGGCCTTTGCCCGTGGCGACATGCTGATCGCTACCCGCCTGACCAGCACGGAAAGGTCGCATAATTTCTGCAAGTTATCACGGGCTGAATCCTGTTTGATCTCCAACAATATTTTGCCGGCGGTTTTAAGCGCGGTTTTGCGGGTAAATCTTTTATAAAGCCAGATCAGGCAAATAACCAGCAACGGAATCGACACCGCCAAAATCCACCAGCCGATAGCAGGAGGCCACCAGCCTATGGCTTCGGGTTCGTGGATGTCTTTCAAATCAAGGAGAGTTGGGTTCATTTATCTTAAACGTTGTATCGGATCGTCTGTGGTGCTGCATTGAATAAACGCCAGGCCCAATTTTTTTGCTGTCTGCTCCAGCTGATGCAACCGCCGGGTAAAATGTTGCTGATAGTTCAATAACCGCTGCCTATCGCCGGTATCGACAACCACATCCCGCTCGTCGCCGGTCGCCGCGCCTGTTCCTGGCAGGCTTGCGGCATACACGCCATCCATGGCGATAAAACGATAACGGCCTTTTTCCGGCAAATGGCTCTCCAGCGGATCGTACACAAAAATCAACACCACCTCGCAATGCCGCGACAGCTTTGCCAGATGGGTTTCGGCCTGATCGTTGATGCCGCGAAAATCGCTGATGATATAAACCAGACTGCCGGGACGCGCATGCTGGATAAGCCTTGCCAGCACCTGTTCCAAGGTAATGGCGGAAGCGGCAATCTCCGCTTGCGCCTGGTCCGGGCGATTAAAGCCCGCTCCGCTACTGATTGCATTTAAAAACCGCAATACCGCATGTTTGCCGTTTTGCGGCTTTAATTCACGGCATACATTGCCGGTAAATATTTGTCCGCCAATTCTGTCGCCGTGATGCTGGGCGGCCCAGGCCAGCAAACCGGCAAGTTTGGCGGCCAGCACCGATTTAAACACGCCGCGCGTGGCAAAGTGCATCGCCGGGCGGTCATCGACGGAAATAAACACCGGCCTTTCCCGTTCTTCGCGAAACATTTTGGTATGGGGTTCGCCGGTACGCGCGGTAACCCGCCAATCAATGCTGCGTATGTCGTCGCCGGGCTGATAAACCCGGGCCTCTTCAAACTCCATACCGCGACCCTTGAACCGGGACACGTAACCGCCGCTTTGCCCGGAACGTATGGCCGAATGTTTCAGTTTTATGCCTGCCGCAGGTCTCGCCAAATCGACCAGTGTTTTTAACGACACTGAAATCAATTCGTTGGCCGGGTCAGCTTGTTTAGCAAAAATCATCAAGGTACGGCGACTCTGGAAATCAGTTCTTTAATGAAATGATCGGTAGTGACACCCTCCGCCTCGGCTTCGTAAGACAGGATCAAGCGATGCCTCAACACGTCAAAGGCCATGTCCTGAATATCTTCCGGGGTCACGAAGTCGCGTTGCGCCAGCCAGGCTTTGGCCCTGGAACAGCGATCCAGCGCGATGCTGGCTCTTGGGCTTGCGCCATATTGCAGCCACATTGCCAAATCCTGCCCGTAAGCTTCGGGATTGCGGGTCGCCAGAATAATTTGCAGCAAATAGCTTTCAAGGCTTTCCGCCATATGCAGGTCCAGCACTTCATTGCGTGCGTCAAACAAGGTCTGTTGCCCGATCGGCTCGAACTGGTCGCTGTTTTTTACCGAACCCGAACGCGCTTCCGTTCTGGCCAAATGCAAAATATTTTTTTCGTGTTCCGCTTTCGGATAATCGATTTTTATATGCAGCAAAAAACGATCCAGCTGCGCTTCCGGCAGGGGATAAGTGCCTTCCTGCTCGATAGGATTTTGCGTCGCCATCACCATAAACAATTTCGGCAGGGGATAAGTCGCCTGGCCTACGGTTATTTGGCGCTCGGCCATGGCTTCCAATAACGCCGCCTGCACTTTAGCCGGCGACCGGTTGATTTCATCGGCCAGGATCAGGTTATGAAACAAAGGCCCTTTCTGGAATTCAAAAGTGCCTTGCTGCGGGCGGTAAATTTCAGTGCCGGTTAAATCGGCCGGCAATAAATCGGGGGTGAACTGCACCCGGTGAAAATCGCCTTGTATACCTTTGCTTAACACGTTGATGGCCCTGGTCTTCGCAAGTCCCGGAGCGCCTTCAACCAGGATATGGCCGTCAGCCAACAATCCGATCAGCATCCGTTCAACCAGCACATCCTGGCCGATGATCTCCTGGTTAATATAGTTTTTCAACCGTATCAATGCCGGTTGGACGGTGTTTGTATTGCCGTTGTTTTCTAACATAGTTGTTCTGACATGATGTTGTTTATTTTTAAATCCACGGTACGAAAGCCTTACACATTAAGGACCAAGCGGGTTTGATATATTGCCTGAATATCATTTTTCAATGAAAAAGCGCTTATTTTATACAGTTCCGGCTTGGGGCAACATAGAGCAACTCTGTTAAGAAATTCTTAATAAGTTGTGGATGAACCTGTGAATAACATTAACGGCGTAGTTATCCACAATCTGCACACAGGATGCAGATAACCTTAACAGCATTTTACCGTCATTAATAACATGTTGATTTTAAATGTAGAAAAAGACTTATCAACAAGATTTCACTTAGCTAATAATAGTAGTTGATGTTAAATTTTTTAATTTATTGTTATTACCTTGCACAAAAAATCTACCCGATAGCCTTTATCTTTTATACTCTTTCGATCGATAGAACAACCGAGGAAAAACATGCGATTTACATTGTTTATTTTAGGAAGCCTGTTTTCCGTCTGTGCTTTTGCAGGGATTTACAAATGCACGGATGCTGCCGGCAAGACAAATTACCAAGCAAAATCCTGCGATCAGCAACATAAGACTGTAGAAATTAATGTCAAAACAGGCAGTGCTAATTCTCTCGACGAGCCGGATCAGGAAAAACAGGTTTTAGAACAAAAGCAGCAGGATGAAAAACTGGAGCAAGAACAATTGCTGAAAAAACAGAACCAGCTTAAACAGGATGCGATGAGCGAAAGCGCAAAAAACCGCTTTCTCATTAAAAATAATCCCGAGAAATTTTCGGCTTTCTCTATTCCGCCTTATGATTTCGACGAATTACCCGAGCCGGTCAAAAATTACCAGGCCAGGCTTCCCGATATTGAACGCTTAAGAAGACAAGCGGCGGAAAAAGCGTTGGCTTCAGGGCTGTGCAATCGTGTTGAAGGATCCGAATTGCATGGAACAAGCAGCAAAAAAGCATTGGTTTTTTCAGTCGATTGCAGCAGCGGAAAAAACTTTCATTTTACCGAGCAGGAATTAACCCAGTAAGCGCCTAAATGAACTCATCGAAAACAATATTAATCACCGGCTGCTCTACCGGCATCGGCCACACCACTGCGGTTGAATTAAAAAAACGCGGACATAAGGTTATTGCTACGGCCAGAAAACCGGAAGATGTGGCCCGGCTGCAACAGGAAGGTTTTACCGCAATACAGCTGGACTTGGCCGACAGCAACAGCATTCAACATGCGGTCGGCTTGGCAATTGAACTAAGCGGCGGAAAAATCGATGCCCTGTTTAACAACGGCGCTTTCGGCCAACCGGGGGCCGTTGAAGACTTAAGCCGCGATGTGCTCAGGTTTCAATTCGAAACCAATCTGTTCGGCACTCATGAACTGACCAACCTGGTGATACCGTTGATGCGCGAACAGGGGTATGGCCGGATTATCTACAACAGTTCGGTATTGGGACTGGTCGCGATGACTTACCGGGGCGCTTATAACGCCAGCAAGTTTGCGCTGGAAGGCTTGGCCGATACCTTGCGCCTGGAGCTTTACGGCGCCGGCATCCATATTTCGCTGATTGAACCGGGGCCGATTATGAGCGACTTCAGGAAAAACGCTTTTGCCCTGTACAAGAAAAATATAAACCCGGCGCACAGCTACCATAAAGAAACCTATAAAGCGATGGAAGCGCGTTTGCAAAAGGAAGGCCCGGCAGCTCCTTTTACCTTACCGGCTTCCGCCGTGACCGAAAAAGTTATCCATGCGCTGGAAGCCAAACGGCCGAAGATGCGTTATTACGTCACTTTTCCGACCTATTTGTTTGCTTTTCTTAAACGCATTCTGCCGATGTCCTGGTTGGACGCCTTAGTGAGAAGGGTTTAACAATGCACGATCTTGATGAAATTACGATCTCCTGCCCTTATTGCGGCGAATCCGTAGATGTGTTGGTAGATACGAGTTCCGGGCCGCAGCAATATTACGAGGACTGTTCGGTTTGCTGCGCGCCGATTTTATTTATCGTATCTGAAGATCAGGCGGGAGAAATGTTGATAGAGATCAAAAGGGATGATGAATAATTCCGCCTATTTTCACCTGAATGGCAGAACAGATGCTTTTGTAAGCCTTGATAACCCTTTATTTAAAAAGGGTTTTTATTGCTTTTAAAAAGGAACAATTAATTTTTCTATGCTAGAATGCCTTGCGGCATTAGCCTTTCATTATGTTGAATTCTTGCTTTCTTGCATAAACTCTCATTTTAATCGTTATGCTGACACAAAATATCAACAATATTCAGGTTATATAATCAATGAAAATATTTAAAAAAATCGTAATTTCTCTTGCTATGGCGATGTCTGTGGCTGCAATTTCATCGACTGCTTTTGCTGCTGAAAAGAAAGATCCGAATGCGGTAGTTAGAGAAGCGGCTGAAGGTACGATCGCTAAAATCGAAGAAGCAATCAGCTTAATCGAAAAAAACGGCAGCAAAGAAGACACTCTGACCGCCATTGCCGAAGCTCGCCAGCTGCAAAAAGAATTCCGTTATGAACTGACCGAACGTCTTCGTCAAAGAGCTAACGATAAATTGAGAGTGGCTCGTGAAGCTTTTGAAGCGGGCAATACCAAAGAAGCGGAAGAAACATTAAAAGCTTCTTTAGCTCAATTCAAAGAAATGAAAGTAACTTACGACGCAGGACATAAGTAACAAACTGCCGTTAAGTCAGATTCAATCATTTTAGCGCCGCGATTGAATCTGATTTTTTAAATTCCAAAATAAAACTCGCTAAAAATCACTCTTTTCACCACTCCACAGCTGGTTGAGAAGTTTCGAACTGTGTTAAAATCTTTCCCGGTGTAGGGCTATTGTCATTAATAGTTACACAGCCAATTTAATCAAAAAATAACAATGACTTGAGGTCGAGTGCAATATGAAAATTTTAAAAAAAATCTTACTGTCTTTATTAATTGCAGCTTCTATGGGCGCTGTTTCAACTTCAGTATTGGCTGAAACAGATAAAGGCAGAATCACATATGCTCCTGCTGATGCAATTGATTTGGTAACCGGAAAAATTAAGGTAGCCCTTGACGCTATAGCTAACGGCACAGAAGGCGATGCACTGGCCGATCTGATCAAAGAAGCATCTGATGCAAGTAAAGAAATCAATGCTAACGATAAAGTTGATATAGCTCGTTCAAAAGCCAATAACGTTCTGAAATCAGCCAGAAAACTTGCTCAAGAAGCCAAGGTAAAAGAAGCCGAAGAAGCATTAAAAGATGCAGCCAAAAAGTTTGAAGCTTTGAAAAGCTTAATCTAATCTTCACCTGGCCATATCAGGATGCCATCCGGTTTCCTGATATGGTGTTAAGACCCTTTCCGCTTTCCCTGTAACCCCCCCCGGATAGCCCAATTGTATGGCTATGCCGGAATTCAAAAAGCTATTTTAAAATCCCACGTCGATCCGGTTATTAGGTTGGGTTTTCAGAACGATATTTTTCCGATGCCAACAAAAACGCAGCCAGCTGCTTGTCGGTGTTCAGGATATGATTGATTAACCAGCTGTTGAGGAAAGCAAGTAAATCTTCGCGCGAAATCAGAATCCCGGCTTTAATATCATTATGTACGGCGACCACCTTAGCCGAAAAACTGCGGTGCTGCAGGATGTGCCTCTCAATATCCCCGGTTTTTTCCTCGCTGTAGCCGTATTTCTGCATTAATTCCTCTTCGGTTTCAAAATGATACAGGGCGTAGCTGAGCAAATCACGAGTGATTTGCTCCAAAAAATCGGCATTATTATTTGCAGTCAGCTTGGTATTGGCCTCATTAAAAAGATTAATAAGGATTTGATGTTGCTCGTCAATTTTATCAATTCCGGTGACAAGCCCGTCGTTCCATACGATAAGATCATAATCGGCCATATGTGTTCTCTATGAGTATTGCTATGTGAGTAATCGGTCGGCGAGTATAACCCGCAAGCGGTGCAGGAGACTGTTCATATTCTGCTGTAGCGCCAGCAATTGGGCCTTATCGGCGTCTGCTTTAACCGTCATACCGGCCTTGTGATGTTCGTACAGGCGAGCGGCGGCTTGGTGGATGCTTTGATGTATTTCGTCGAGCGTATCAAACTCGCTTATATTACAAAAACGGCGCCGGCCTTCGTCGTAATACCATTGGCCAAAACGGCATTGCCGGTGATCGAGCAGGGATTCCGGCGTAGTCTGGTCATTCGGTTCGTCAAGATTGGCGATAATCCGGTCAATCCAGTAGCGGTGATTGGCTTCCGCCTTCAACAACTCGAAATAACCCCGCGAAGTTAAATGGGTGGAGGATAAACTCCATAGCGGATCCGGCTTAAATTTCTCCAGCCATATCGCCATTTTTTTTCCGGGCATCGGCCGGGCGATTCCGTAGCCTTGCATAACGTCGCATCCCAGCGCCATTAACATCAATATCTGATCGATGAACTCAACGCCCTGGGCAATGACTTGCAGCCGGAAGGAAGCAGCCAAACCGATGACACCTTCTACAATCGCCCTGTCTCCCGGATTTATAAGCATGCCGGAAACAAAGCTCATGTCGATTTTCAACGCATCGGCGGCAAGATGCTTCAAGTGCGTCAACGATGAAAACCCGGTGCCGAAATCGTCCAGCGTAACGCTCACTCCCATATCGCGGCATTTTCGGATAGCTTCGCTGCTGACACGCATATCTTCCAATGCCGCCGTTTCGACAATTTCTATTTCCAGGCGCCGGATAATTTCAACATCATATCGGGCAAACAATTCTTGCAAACGCTGCAAGAATTCCTGGTTGTGCAGTTGGCGGGAAGAGATATTGACGCTGATATGAATATTAAACCCTGCCCCGGCCCATTCATTCAGTTGCCGCAAGGCTTCCTGTATGGTCCATTCGCCCAAGGCGATAATCAGTCCGCTGTTTTCGATCACGGGGATAAATTCGGACGGCGACAATATACCGAGAATCGGGTGATTCCAGCGCACCATCGCCTCGGCTCCGACCACCTTGCCTTGGCGGCAATCAACCTTGGGTTGATAATACAGTTCAAACTGCCCTTTATCCAATGCTTCGCCGATTTTCTTGAAAAACGCCTGAGTCGTTTGCATACGCTTTGCGTATACCGAGTTAAACAACTTATAGCCGTTTTTATTCGATTGCTTGACCTCGTACATGGCTTGATCCGCATGGCGCAGCAATAAATCCGGGTCGCCGCTGTCTTCCGGGAACAGGGTGACGCCGATACTGGCCGAAACATGCGCCGTCTGCCCGAATATCCGGTACGGAGCCGCTATGGAAGCGATGATTCGCTCCAGCGTCTGTTCGCATTCCCCGACTGCTGTAAAGCCGCCCAACAGCAGAGCAAACTCATCGCCGCCGAAGCGGGCGGCGGTGTCTTCGCGCCGTATGCACTCTTGTAAACGCTGGGCCACGTCGCATAACAGCTGGTCGCCCGATGCATGGCCGAGCGTATCGTTGACTTGTTTGAAACCATCCAGATCAAGCATACAGACGGCGACAATTTCCCGATGACGGCGAGCTAAAGTCTGATTCATCCTATCAGCCAATAAAACCCGGTTAGGTAAATGAGTAAGCGGGTCGTAGAAAGCGAGATTATTGAGTTTCTCCTCTATAACCTTGCGCTCGGTAATATCGGTATAGGTCGCAACGTAATTAATAACCTCGCCGTTATTGTTTTTCACCGCAGTAATAGTGACGAATTCAGGATGCAGCTCCCCATTTTTAAACCGGTTCCAGATTTCGCCCTGCCATGTACCGGTACGCCTAATGCTGTCCCACATGTCGGCGTAAAATTTCGCATCATGGCGACCGGATTTTAAAATATTCATCTTACGATTAATCAATTCCTCGCTTGAATAACCGGTGAGCCTGACAAAAGCCTGATTGACTTTGATAATGACATTGTCGATGTCGGTGATGACCATGCCTTCCTGGGACTCGAAGGCGATAGCGGCGATTTGGAGTGCATTTTCTGCCTGTTTCCGCTCGGTAATATCGGTAATAAAACCATGCCAGAGCGTCGAGCCGTCGGCAAGCCTTTGCGGTAGCGCATTCCCGAGCAGCCAACAGTCCGGCTCATCGCCGAATTTCAACCGGTACTCCTGAACCCAAGGTGTTAAGTTTTCTGCAGAGGCTTTCATAGAGGCCAGATGATTCTCTGAATCGTCAGGATGTACAACAGTAAATATATAGGATGCGTCTTCACGAACATCCTCCGGCTTGACCCGGTAAATCTTCAGCAGACTTTCATTGGCATACGGCATGCCACAACTGCCGTCCGGGCGCAATTGAAACTGGTAAACAATGCCGGGTACCTGAGCAGCGATTTTCCGGAGCCGATCCAGTATTTCCTGCTGAGCTGTTTCCGCTTGTTCCTGTTTGATTAATTGAATTTTAAGTGGACGAAACGCCAGAAAATAGACGGCGGGAAAGGTCAAAACCGAAAGCAGCGCCGCATCGAGCAGCACTTCGTGCCTTTGCGAAAGAGGCGGCAACAGTTCAATAAACAACATGACCAGTGTTTCGCCGACAAAAATAGAGCTGATTAACGCCAAGATCAGATGCCTGACGGACTGTGGGTTTTTAATGGATATCACGTCAATTCTTACCCATCAAAAGTAAATTTATTTTTTGGAGTGGAAACCGGCTCATTACATCCTTCAGGCAGCTAACAACTTGTAATCATTTACTGATACTGCGTCAGCATAACATAACAATACAATTTGTCTAACGGCGTTTATGCTTGCCTGTTTTAAAAGGGTGGAATTGATCCACCCGTTATTAAGGTTTTGAATTAGAACCATTAAATACAGCTGACGCACGGCTTCTTCTGGCGTGAGTTTGATTTCTTTATTGCGCACTCAGCAAGTAACGTAAGGCATGGTTTTACCTCGCGTTTTTTAACGACTATACTGGTTTCCAGAGCTTGGATTTGTGCAAAATTAATTGTATGCTGAATCTCTGAGTAGTTCGGCAAGGGTGATGGTCATTATTTGTCCTGTGGCAATAGCAGGGTAGTTAGAATATGCGTATGTTATGCGACAAAACGCAGCAAGGCGTATTCGTAGCGTAATAGCGATGTCTTTATGTGTGTGCTGTCGTCAGGCTTTAGAGTTCAAGCCAAACTATCACTTGCCAATGCAAAAACTGGAAAATATTTTCCCCAGCAAATCGTCCGAGGTGAATTTTCCGGTAATTTCCGCAAGACTCATTTGCGCCTGTCTTAAATCTTCGGCGACCAGCTCTCCGGCCTGGCTGCCTCTTAACTGGTTTAAGGCGCTGTCAACAAACTCGTGGCCTTTGTTTAAGGCTTCGATGTGCCGTCTTCGGGCAATGAACACGTTGTCGGTAGCCTCGTTAAAACCGACGCTCTGTTTGAGGTGCTGTTTTAACAGTTCCATGCCGTCGCCGGTTTTAATCGACAAATAGATTTCGGCGCCGAGTTCGGTTTGTTTGATTTCCGGCTCCAGTCCCAGCAAATCTATTTTATTGTAGATTCGGGTAATGTTGCCGCCGGGCGGCAGGGTTTTTAACAGCGAGTCTACTTCCGGTTCCCGTGCATCAATCAGCAACAAGATTTTATCGGCGTTTTTGATTTCCTGGTGCGCCCTGCGGATGCCTTCCTGTTCTATCGCATTATCGCTTTCGCGCAGGCCCGCGGTGTCGATGATATGCAAGGGCATGCCGTCCAGCTGGATGCGCTCTTTTAACACGTCGCGCGTGGTTCCGGCTATGTCGGTGACTATCGCGGCTTCGTGTCCGGCCAGCGCATTTAAGAGGCTTGATTTTCCGGCGTTGGGTTTGCCGGCCAATACGACAGTCATGCCGTCGCGCAGCAGGCGGCCTTGTTGCGCCGTTTGTTGGATTTGTCCGATGCGATGCAGTATGTTGACTATCCGGTTTTCGACTACGCCGTCGGTCAGGAAATCGATTTCTTCATCGACAAAATCGATAGCCGCTTCGACGTAAGTCCTGAGTTCCGTCAGTTCTTCGACCAGTTCGTTGACTTGTATTGAGAAAACGCCCTGCATCGATTTTTGCGCAGAGCGTACCGATTGTTCGGTGCTGCTTTCAATCAGGTCGGCGACGGCTTCGGCCTGGGCCAAGTCGAGTTTGTTGTTAAGGAATGCACGTTCGGTAAATTCGCCTGGATTGGCCAGGCGTGCGCCCAGCGATAATACCCGCCGCAACAGCATGTCCAATACGACCGAGCCGCCGTGGCCCTGAAGTTCGAGGATGTCTTCGCCGGTGTACGAGGCGGGGGCGGGGAAATAGAGGCTGATGCCGGAATCGATGACCGAGCCGTCGTCATCGGTAAAAGATGAATACTGGGCCAGTCGGGGAGTTAAGGGGTTATTATCTCCAGGGATGGAGTGTATGTCGCTGGCCTGTTGGGAACAGGCGCGGCGAATTAGTTGTTTGGCGATTTCGGGAACCAACGCCCCCGAAATACGGATGATACCGACACCGCCGTTCCCTGACGGTGTCGCAATGGCTGCAATGGTATCTAGGTAAGCAATGTCCACTTGAGCCTAAATTATGCGGTTTTGGCTATCTGCTTGGTAATGACCGACTGTTGAATGATAGACAGGGTGTTGTTGACTACCCAGTATAAAACCAGACCGGCAGGGAAAAACAGGAAGAAGATGGTAAAGACGATCGGAAACATCTTCATGACTTTAGCCTGAATCGGATCGATTGGCGCAGGGTTTAAGCCTTGCTGAATTTTCATGGTGATGCCCATGATAACCGGCAAGACATAAAACGGGTCTTGGATCGACAAGTCCTGTATCCATAACATGAAAGGCGCTTGACGGAACTCGACGGTTTCGCTCAATACCCAGTACAAACACATGAATACCGGGATCTGCACCAAGATCGGCAAGCAGCCGCCCAATGGATTGACCTTTTCTTTTTTATACAGCGCCATCATTTCGGTATTGAAACGCGGTCTGTCATCGGCAAAACGCTCTTGCAGCTCTTTAAGGCGCGGCTGGATCTTGCGCATCTTGGCCATTGATTTGTAGCTGGATTGCGACAATGGGAAGAACAGCAATTTGATACACAGCGTTACGCCGATAATGGCTACGCCCCAGTTACCAACCGCATCGTGGATCTGGTTCAACAACCAATAAATGGGTTTGCCGATAAAGGTTAAAAAACTGTAATCGACGGTAAGCTCAAGTCCCGGCGCTGTCTTTTCCATCATCGGCTGGATTTTTGGACCGGCGAATAATTTGGCGACAAACTGCGCATCGGAATTTGCATTAACGGTAACCGGTGCAGAATAGGTTCCAATGACGTAATGGCCGTCATTCAGCGCTTTGGTATAAAAGTGATTCTCCTGATCGGCAGGTGGAATCCACGCAGAAGCAAAATAATGCTGAATCATCGCCGTCCAGCCGCCTTTGGTGGCTACGTCAAGATTCTCATCCGTCATGTCGTCATAACTGATTTTTTGATATTTTTCTTTTTCGGTATAAATAACGCCGCCGGCATAAGCTCTCATACCGCCAGTCAGCATCCCGCCAGAATTGCTAGTCGTATCCGGCGCTCTAAGCAATTGACTGTATTGTCTGCCGGACCAAGACTTGCCTGAATCGTTTTTGACTTTTTGTTCCAGCGTTATCTCGTAGCTTCCGCGTTTGAAGGTAAATGATTTGGTAATGGTCAGGCCGTTATTATCCGTCCAGGTTAAGGGTACGGTTAAACTGTCTTGTCCCGGTTGCAGATCGTAATTAGTCTGTTCGTTTTTAAATACGGTGTGATGGCTCGGCGCAGCCGAAAAACCGCTGTCGGCAATCAAACCGCTTTGTGCGACAAATAATTTTTCCTGGCTGCTGTCAAATAAGCGTACCGGAGAGGTATCTTTTTCGGCAACGGATAAACCGACTAAAGTCCTTAATTTATCTACAACGGTATTGGATTTTTCTACCGGATAAGTCAGCAAATCCAGATTTTGGATTGTGCCTCCTTTCAGGTCGATTTGAAGTGCAAGTACGTCGGTTTTAACGGTAATGACGTTAGCGGATGAGACTGTCGCCAATGGTACGGCTGCGGTACTTTGCTCTGTAGGTTCTGCTTCGGCCGATACGCCGGCGGCGGAAGGTAAGTCTTCTTTGGCATTGGCTGCTACGGTATCGGCAATAGCGGCAACTTCGGGTTTAGGGCCATAATCCAGTTGCCAGGCTTGTTGCAGCATAAAAACAAGCATTGCAAAAGTAACGATCAGTACAAATCTTATGTTATCCATTCTTATTACCAAATTTTTCTGGAACGGGATCAATGCCACCTTCATGGAACGGGTGGCATTTTAATAATCTTTTGAGGGAGAGATAAGAGCCGATAATGGCCCCGTGGAGCTGAAGCGCTTCCAGAGAATAACTTGAACAACTTGGATAGAAACGACATCTATCGCCTAGCAGAGGACTAATAAAGTATTTATAAAACTTTATAATTGCTATGAGTATGAATCGCATCGGGATACCAACTTAAGCCAATGCCTTTCCAATGATTTTCTTAACAAATCCGGTGGAGCATCTACGGCTTCTCTACGAGCCAAAACAACAATATCAATATTCCCCAAATCATGTTGTTTTATTCTAAAGTTTTCCCGGACAGTTCGTTTAATCACATTCCTTTGCACTGCCTTTCTTATATTTTTTTTAGCAATTGCCAAGCCCAGCCTCGGATGACCGAAATCATTCTTTATGGCTAACAGGGTAAAATATTGGTCGCTTGATTTTACAGGCTTAGCAAAAACTTTTTTATATTCAGCCGGTTTCTTTAACCGTAACTGCGGGGGGAAACTAAAAACTTCTTCAGCCACCAACCGTCAACTAAACGGTTAACTGGGCGCGACCTTTCGCTCTGCGAGCATTGAGAACTTTACGGCCGCCTACTGTCGCCATTCTTGCACGAAAACCGTGGGTTCTTACGCGTTTGATTTTACTTGGTTGGTATGTTCTTTTCATTTTACTTAAGGCCTGATCGGATGAGTGTTAACAAAAACAGATAAAAAAGACAGCGGATGATAAAATAAACCATTAGGCCTGTCAATTCTGTAGCGCAATGTTTTATTGCTGTATAGTGATAACAAAGCAGCAAACTTTATTACATTAATCAACTTTTTACTATTTAATAATGAGCTCAATTTGGAATAGCTGTCTTTCTAAACTTGAAAACGAAATTTCAGGTTCTGACTTCAGTACATGGATACGGCCCCTTCAGGCGGTTGAAACCGATGGACAAATAAAATTATTAGCTCCGAACCGGTTTGTGTTGGACTGGGTTAAAGAGCATCATTTTGCAAAAATTGAAGAAACCATTCACGAATTTTCCAACGGTACATTAAATTTGAGCCTGGAAATCGGCTCCAAAACATCGTCCGTTGCCGCCGCAACAAAAATAGCGAAACCTGCCGGAACTCAAAAAGCCAGCCCAAACTATCTCAATAAGGCGTTTACGTTCGATAACTTTGTTGAGGGTAAATCCAATCAGTTGGCAAGGGCTGCGTCAATGCAGGTTTCCGAGAACATCGGCAAGGCTTATAACCCATTACTTATTTACGGCAGTTCGGGTTTGGGCAAAACCCATATGATGCACGCGATAGGCAACGCCGTTTTAAAGAAAAATCCTTCCGCGAATGTCGTCTATCTTCACTCCGAAAAGTTCGTCCAAGATATGGTTAAAGCATTGCAGCAAAATGCGATCAATGCCTTTAAGGAATTCTATCGCGGCGTTGATGTGCTGTTAATCGACGATATTCAGTTTTTTGCCGGCAAAGAACGCTCTCAGGAAGAATTTTTCCACACCTTCAACACGCTATTGGAGAAGAAGCATCAGGTAATTTTAACCTGCGATAAATACCCTAAGGAAATCATAGGCCTTGAAGACCGGTTGAAGTCCCGGTTCGGCTGGGGTCTTCCTGTTTTGATCGAACCGCCCGACATGGAAACCAGGGCCGCTATTTTAATGAAGAAAGCCGCTTTGGTTAATATTGAACTGGCTCAAGATGTGGCCTTCTTTATCGCTAAACGGATTCCTTCCAATGTCCGGGACCTGGAAGGCGCTTTACGGCGGGTCATTGCCAACGCCCAGTTTACCGGCCGTGAAATTACCATCGAATTTACCAAGGAAGCGCTGCATGATCTGATTTCTTTGCAGGATAAATTGGTTAATATCGACAATATCCAGAAAACGGTTGCCGAATATTTTAAAATTCGTGTTGCCGATTTATCTTCTAAAAACAGAAAGCAATCCATTACCAGGCCAAGGCAAATGGCTATGTCGCTGGCTAGAGAACTGACATCACACAGTTTTCCTGAAATTGGCGACGCATTCGGTGGCCGCGATCACACCACGGTAATGAATGCCTGCAAACGGATTACCGAATTAAAAGAAGCCGATAACAAGATTGCCGAAGATTATTCCAACCTGTTGAGAACCCTGTCGCATTAACAGGGAGCAACCTGTGGATAAAATGTATTTTTTCTGACGGCCCTTATTTAGCAACAAGCGATACACTTTAAAATGCACCTTTAACCACATTGTTTATAACAACCCAGCTAATTGATTATTAAGGATAAAAACCTGTTTTCAACAGTTTCCTTTTAAGCTAGTAGTAATAATATAAAAATATTCTTTTATGAAATTTATTATTAATAGAGAAGAAATCCTGCTTCCTTTGCAGCAAATAGTCAGCGTGATCGAAAAAAGGCAAACCATGCCTATTCTTTCCAATGTCTTGATGGTTATCGAAGGCGACCAACTGACCTTGACGGGTACCGATCTTGAAATTCAGATCATCGCCAAAATTAATATCGCAACAGCCGATCCGGGTTCGATCACCGTACCGGCCAGAAAATTTCTGGATATTTGCAGATTGTTACCTAACGGAGCTGAAATTAAATTCGAGTTGCAGGACGATAAAGTAAAAATTGCTTCCAGTCGCAGCCGTTTTTCTTTGAGTTGTTTACCCGCGGATAATTATCCTGAATTTGCGGAGTCCGAATTAGAGAACCATTTATTTATCAATGCCGGTAAATTTAAAAAAGCACTGGATAAGACCGTATTCTGCATGGCTAATCAGGATGTTCGTTACTACTTGAACGGCTTGCTGCTTAATGTATCCAACAGCAAGTTGAAGCTGGTTGCGTCCGACGGACACCGTTTGTCCATTTATGAGGACAATCTGGACCAGCCGACCGGTTTTGAATCCAGAATTATTCTGCCCAGAAAAGGCGTATTGGAATTGAGCCGGTTGCTTGACGATCCCGAAGCCGAATTGAAGGTGGAGTTTTCCAGCAACAACATTAGAATTTTTATCAAGAACCTGATTTTCTCGGCAAAACTGGTCGATTCAAAATATCCTGATTTCGGCAAAGTTTTCCAGCAGGAATTTTTTAACCAGATTCATATTCAAAAACAGTTTTTAAAAGAGGCGCTGACGCGCGTCGCTATCTTGGCGAATGAAAAATTCAAAGGTGTGACTTTTGACATCAGCCCCGGCAGTCTGAAAATGAGTACGCATAATCCTGAGCATGACGAAGCTGAGGAAGAATTGGTTATTGAATACACGGGCGAACCTTTAACGATTGCTTTTAATGCGCAGTATTTATTGGATGCGGTTTCAAACCTGGATTCCGAGCTTGCGGTTCTGACGATTGCCAACAACGCCAGCAGTTGTTTTATAGATGAACCTGGCGATTCCGGGTATAAATTTATCGTTATGCCCATGAGACTGTAATAGCGCAGTAATGAGTTTGTTGAAACTGGATATTTACGCAGTTAGGAATATCCAAAAAGAATCGATTAATCCTTCTCCGGCAATTAATTTTATTGTCGGGGAAAATGCCAGCGGCAAAAGCGCACTGCTTGAAGCTATTTTTATCTTGGGGCGAGCCAAATCTTTTCGTTGTTCCGCTATCAAGTCCGTCATCAATTTCGCCAAAAACCAGCTGGTTGTTTCTGCGCAAACTTTGCAGACAAACGGCAACCATGTTCAGTTGGGCATACAACTGGATGGTAAAAATATTGAAACCCATATAAACCAGCAAGCGAAGCAAAAACGTTCGGATTTAGCCTATGCCTTGCCGTTACAGCTTATTCATCCAAAAAGCTACGAATTACTCGATGCCGGTTCGCAAATCAGAAGAGAGTTCTTAGACTGGGGCGTTTTCAATAATGATCAAAACTTCTTGCCTGCATGGCGTAGATTTAAAAAAGCCTTGTCCCAGCGCAACGCACTGTTAAAAACAAGGCGGCTTGAACAAATCAATGTTTGGGATAAAGAACTCGTTTATTACGGTACAATAGTCGACAGCTACCGTCAGCAATATTTAGAAAAATTCCAGCCTGTTTTTATCGAGATTATCGGCAGATTCCTCGCTCTTGATGGAATCGACCTGAAGCTCGTATCAGGTTGGGATACGGCTAAGGAATTTAGCCGCGTTCTGATTGAAGACCTGGATAAAGACTTGCGCTACGGATTTACCCATAGCGGACCGCATCGCGGGGATTTTCAATTATTAGTCAATAACCGGTTAGCAAAGGATTTTGTTTCGCGGGGCCAATTGAAATTATTGGTCATGAGCTTGAAACTGGCCCAGGTTCAGTTGCTTGCCAACGAGCAAAGTCAGACAGGCTGCATATTGATTGACGATTTTGCAGCCGAACTTGATGTTATTAACCGCGCTAAATTACTGCGTTATTTGTCGGAAATGGCATGTCAGGTATTTATAACGGCTACGGAAGCACAAGATTTTGGCGATTTAAGCCAGATAGAGAATTACAAAATGTTCCACGTGGAACAAGGCTCCATAAAACCCGTGTAATGTTCCACGTGGAACATTCGCAACCAACAGGAAAGAAATAATCATGAGTAACCCCAGTGATCAAGTTGTCGAAACGGCTAAGCCTGAATACGACAGCACCAATATCCAAGTGTTAAAAGGTCTGGATGCGGTAAGAAAGCGACCGGGCATGTATATCGGAGACACGGATGACGGTTCCGGCTTGCATCACATGGTTTTTGAAGTCGTCGATAATTCGATTGATGAGGCTTTGGCGGGTTACTGCAAAGAGGTCAGAGTCGTTATTCACAGTAATGGTTCGGTGTCCGTTTCTGACGATGGCCGCGGCATTCCTGTCGATATTCACAAGGAAGAAGGACGGTCGGCGGCGGAAGTCATTATGACGGTGCTGCATGCCGGCGGTAAGTTTGACGATAATGCTTATAAAGTTTCCGGCGGCCTGCACGGCGTGGGCGTATCAGTGGTTAATGCCTTGTCCGAAGAGTTGAATCTCGAAGTGCGCAAGAACGGCCAGCTTTACAAGCAGCAGTACCGTATGGGGGAGCCGGTCGCCCCGCTGGCCGCAGTAGGGCCTGCCGAAGGCTCAGGCACTAAGATTAATTTTAAACCCAGCGCCGAGACGTTTACCGATGTCGAGTTCCATTACGACATCCTGGCAAAAAGGCTCAGAGAATTATCCTTCCTGAACTCCGGCGTGCGCATCAGCCTTGAAGACGAGCGCTCAGACAGACAGGATGTATTCGAATTCGAAGGCGGCATAGGCGCTTTTGTGGTTCATCTTAATAAAAACAAAACGCCGCTGTTTCCTGAGGTATTTCATTTCATAGCGGAAAAAGAAGGCGTCACGGTTGAAATAGCCATGCAGTGGAATGATTCTTATCAGGAGAATGTGTTTTGCTACACCAACAATATTCCGCAACGCGACGGCGGTAGCCACTTGGCCGGTTTCAGGAGCGCGCTGACCCGGACCATCAATCAATACATTGAATCCAGCGGCTTAGCCAAAAAAGAAAAGGTACAAACCACCGGCGATGATGCAAGGGAAGGTTTGACCGCCGTGCTGTCGGTTAAAGTGCCTGACCCTAAGTTTTCCTCGCAAACCAAGGATAAGTTGGTTTCATCGGAAGTAAAGCCGCTGGTCGAATCGACGATGAACGAGAAGCTACAGGAGTTTCTTCTGGAAAAACCGCAAATAGCCAAAGCCATCGTCGGCAAGATTGTCGATGCGGCCCGTGCCAGGGAAGCGGCGCGTAAAGCGCGTGAAATGACCCGTCGCAAAACCACGCTGGATATTGCCGGATTGCCGGGCAAACTGGCGGATTGTCAGGAAAAAGATCCGGCGTTATCCGAACTGTTCCTGGTGGAAGGGGATTCTGCGGGCGGATCGGCCAAACAGGGCAGGGACCGTCGCACCCAAGCTATCCTGCCGCTAAAGGGGAAAATCCTAAACGTAGAGAAAGCCCGCTTCGATAAAATGATTTCATCGGAAGAAGTCGGAACCTTGATTACCGCGTTGGGCTGCGGCATAGGCAAGGACGAATACAACCTGGACAAGCTGCGTTACCACCGTATTATCATTATGACCGATGCGGACGTCGACGGCTCGCATATCAGAACCTTGTTGCTGACGTTCTTTTACCGTCAATTGCCCGAGATCGTCGAAAAAGGCTACATCTACATCGCCCAGCCGCCTTTGTATAAAGTTAAGAAAGGCAAACAAGAGCATTACGTTAAAGACGACGCCCAATTGAATGAATACCTGATTCAACTGGCCTTGGATAAAGCCCAGCTTTTCACCGATGCATCCGCTCCGCCGATTCAAGGCCAGGGCCTGGAAAAACTGGCTAAATTGTTCACCGAAGTAGACGGTATCAATAATCGCTTGTCCAGACGTTACGATGAAGTTTTCCTGGAGCAGTTTGCCTATATGGATGTGATCAGCGACGAACTCAAACAGGATCAGCAAAAGCTTGCGGCTTGGTTTGCCAACATGGAGCAAAAACTGACCGATTGCGACAGCAAGGCGATATACACCGTTGAGCTGGATTACAAATCAAGCACTGATTTTTCCGTCGTGGTTAACAAGCGCTTGCACGCAATAACCAAAACCTTCGTATTGCCTTCGACATTTTTCAACGGCAAGGATTATCAAAAAATCGCGCAATATGCGGCAGACACAGCGGGCATGTTTAACGAAGGCTCATTCATGCAAATGGGCGAAAGACAGCAGCCGGTCAGCAACTTTAAACAGGCTTTTGAATGGATGATGAAGGAAATCAAAAAAGGCCAGCATATCCAGCGTTACAAAGGTCTGGGCGAAATGAACCCGGAACAGCTCTGGGAAACCACGCTGGATTCAAATAATCGACGCTTGCTGCAAGTCAGGATCGAAGACGTGATTGCGGCCGATGAGATTTTTACCACACTGATGGGCGATGTGGTCGAGCCGCGGCGGGATTTCATCGTTAAGAATGCGTTGGATGTTACCAATCTGGACGTGTAATCTGTTTATTTATTTTTCACAGTAAAGACGACAGCTTCGAAATATATACAACAAAATGTACATCCAAGTGTTTACAGTTTAGCTGGATTCGACTAACGTAGATATATAGTACATTCGTTAACGAGGTTTCCAATGCATACCACTAAAATTTTCAAAAACGGTAATTCACAAGCAGTTCGTATACCGGCAGATCTAGCTTATGACCGCATGGATATTGACCTGGAGATTGAGCGAGAAGGAGATGAAATCAGGATTCGCCCCGCTCGCCAATCCCTAGCTGGCGTACTTGCCAAGTTCGCCAGGTTTCCTTCCGACTTTATGGCTGAAGGCCGGGGTGAGCAGGAGCAATCCGAAAGGGATGCCTTGTAATGCCACGCTACATGCTCGATACCAACATGTGCATTTACCTGATGAAGAATCAACCGGAGGAGGTTGCTCGACGTTTTGCGCAGTGTTATGTCGGTGATGTGGTGATGTCTGCGATCACCTTCGCTGAATTGGAATACGGCGTTGCCATGTCGGCAAATCCTGAGCGGGAACGCATCAATCTCGCGAGCCTTGTGGAAGATATTCAGGTTGTGCCATTTGATGCTGCGGCAAGTGTTGCCTACGGCCCAATTAGGATGGCAACTCGCGAAAGCAAAAAAGACCACCTCGACAAGTTGATTGCGGCTCATGCAGCGTCACTCAATATACCCATCGTGACGAACAACGTGAAGGACTTTGCCAAGTATCCTGGTGTGGTTACCGAAAATTGGATAAATCCTTCGCCATAAGTCAGCCTAGACAAAATCAATCGGCATTCGGCCTAAATCAATACTTGATCTGAAAGTATTACCAATCAATCAGAAATTACCATGCGCGTAACCAAGCAAAGGCCAAGTCACTATTCCCCAGAACGTTCGCGAAAGCATGGGTATCTTGTTCTAATTCACTAAAGAAGTGGACGATAAGTGGAAATTATTTGATGCAAGTTGATTCGGTAAGGGACTCAAGAGCTGGGGATGTTTTCCATTATCGTTGGGCGACAAGGCGTTGCCTGAGAATGATCAACCCCAAATCAAAAGTGAAGTACGTCGTGATAGAAGGTTCCAGTGAGCCGTCGCTAGCCGGTGAATATGTCATGGATGTAACTGAATATTCTGAATCTGCGGAAGGCAATAAGGAAGACATTGCTTATTTTCAGTTAAAACATTCCACTAAAAGAGTTAATCAACCTTTTCAATTAAGTGAACTAAAAAACACAATCGAAGGGTTTGCCAATCGATTTCGTGAATACGAAAATCATAAACCAGATCGTCTTGGGCAAATTGCATTTTCAGTTATCACCAATCGACTGATTGCTAAAGGATTTAAAGACTGTATCCAGGCTATTGCTCAAGGCAATAGTCCTGGAAAAAGACAATTAAATATTTTAAAAAAATATACTCAACTTACTGGTGAAGCCCTACAGAGATTTTGCTTATCATTTGAACTAGTTGATAACGAAAGCAATTATGCCGATCAAAAAGATGAACTCCATTTTGAAATGGCAGCTTTTTTTGCTGGGACTGTTGAAAGTATAGAAATCAACAACGTTATCGCGCTGGTTCAAGAGCAAGTCTTACCTAATGCTTCTGGCAAAATTACTCCTGAAGACATCCTAAAACGCTTTGGTGTGAGCTCACGAGACAATTTGTTTCCTGCGCCAACTGAATTTGAAACGCTCAATAAACCCATTCAAAGAGAGCAACATGCTGAGTTATTGACACACATTGTCAATGCTTCTGAAGCAATTATTATCCATGCAGGCGGCGGAGTTGGTAAGTCAGTAGTATGTCGTCAATTGGCTAGTACTTTGCCAAATGGTTCAGTCGGTATTGTTTACGACTGCTTTGGCGCAGGTAAATACCGCAACAAAAGTCAGCCGCGTCATCGCTATCGAGATGCTTTAGTACAAATCATTAATGAAATTGCAGTATTAGGACTATGCGAAACGCTAATACCCAGATCGGGAGATTTGGAAGATGCTCTTCTGCGTTCATTTTTGTCGAGATTAAGTGCTGCCGGAAAAGCATTACAACAAATCAGTAGTACCTCGTTTATAGCTGTTTTTATTGATGCGGCAGACAATGCCGAAATGGCAGCGGAAGAATTTAACGATTTGTGTTTTGTTAAACATCTGTTGCGCGAAAAATTGCCAGAGAACTGTCGAATAATCGCTTCATGCCGACCTGAACGTATTCATTTGCTTGACTCAAAGCATACGGTTCAAAAGGTTCCATTATTGCCATTTAGCGAAACCGAAACGCTAAGCCATCTACGCACCTATTTTCCTAAAGCCAGCGAATACGATGCACTGGAGCTTCATAGACTGACCGGCGGCAATCCTCGTGTTCAGGCCAATGCATTCAGCTTCAATAACGAATCGATAGCAGCAGTGTTGTCCAGTCTAGGCCTTGGTAAAACAGTCGATGACCAAATCGCTCAGCAGCTTGATACGGCTATTGCTCAGCTTAAAGAACTTCAAACCAAAGTTTTTCAACAACATATTGACGCGATCTGTTTAGGCCTTGCAAACCTACATCCATTTATTCCGATTCAAGTCCTTGCTGCTGCATCAGAAGTGGATGAAGCAGCAATCAAAAGCTTTGTGGCGGATTTAGGCCGACCACTTTGGGTTTCTGAAAACTCAGTCCAGTTTCGAGATGAGCCGACAGAAACGTGGTTCAGAGAACGGTTTTCGGCGTCACCTGAACAAATCGCTGCTTACATTAACCGCCTGAAACCTTTGGCAGCAACATTCAATTATGTTGCCGAAGTTTTACCTACCTTGTTATTACGGGCGGAACAATATGACGACTTGATTCAGTTGGCTCTCTCTGATGATTTATTGCCGGATAGCCCAATCGATAAACGAAATGTCCGCGTCTACCGTTTGCAATTTGCATTCAAGGCCGCGTTAAAACAAAAAAAATATGCCGATGCAGCCAAACTGGCGTTGCGGGCGGGCGAAGAAATGGCGGGGGACAAACGCCAACTTGAGTTGCTCAGTAAAAACACCGATTTGATTGCGCCCTTGCAATCGCCGCAACGAGTCCAAGAATTGGCCTTCCGGCGATTGCTTGGCGGGGCATGGGAAGGTTCGGAGAATGTTTATTCAGCTGCTCTATTGTCGACTGTTGATGATTTCAAAGGTGAAGCACGCGGTTATTTAAGGTCGGCAAACAATTGGCTAAACGCCTATTTTGAGGAGCGGGAAAAAAGACAGGACAATCATCATAACGAACGCTTGAAAGATGAAGACATTGCCGAAATGGCATTTACTAACTTAAATCTCTTTGGCACAAAAGCGTTGGTTAAATTTATTAACAGTTGGCGACCGCCTGAATTAGCATTCCGTATCACAAAGTTATTAGTAAGCCGCCTGATTGATGCGGGTAAGTTTGCAACGATTGATGAACTTGCCCAACTGGGTTGCCGCAATTTATACGTTATGCTCGCTATTGCCGATGAGCTAATAATGGTCGGCAGGTTTCCAGCATCATCAGCGCTGGACCAAGGTTTAGTCCTACTAAGCCATCCCCGGACACGTATTAAAAAACCTGAACACAGTTGGCGTAGCGATAGCCTACAGTTTGCGATTATCTCATTTGTTGAAGCTTGTGCAGTTGCAAAGCTTTGCCAAACAAAAATTCAGCGGATTCTCAGGCATTATTTTCCAACTAGGGCAATATATTCAGTGCATAGCGATCACGCGGATTCTCATGAGCGCATAGCATTCGTTCGTACTGTTGCGCTTAAAACAGTGCTTTCAGGAAATCTGGAGGTAAAACTGGATACGCTGATGCCGGAAAAATGGCTGGAAAAGAAAAAAGACTATGATACAGAACAAGAAATCAAGCGTTTCGAGCAAGTGGTCGGGGGGCTGTTGCCTTGGTATATCGTCCGTGCTCAATTGTTTGTCGGCGCTCAAGAAGATGTAGATACCTTAATCCAAAATGCCAATCAGCAATCTAAGAGAGCTATTTCGCAAAGATACCAAAATCATGACCGTTTGCCGTTTGAGCTTACGCGGGTACGTTTTGAATTGCTGGCTTTTAACCCGGAAGTGAGTAACTCCGCTTTATGCGATTTTGTGGCTGAGCTATCCGGTCAAGACCTGCGATTCGCTGCTGGTGATCGCTTGAACGCCGTCCGCTCAGCTTTTCATTTGCCGCACTTATTTAGTATAAAAAGTTCACTTGAGCGGTCATGCCGTGACATGATTACAACCAGCAAAGATGAAGGCCCCGAAACGCTAGCGGACTGGTATATCAGGCTTGCCAGAGCTGTTTTATCAGAAAGTCCGGAAGATGCAAAAGCCTATTTTGATGAAGCTATTGAAGCAGTATCAAAATTTGGCGATGAATTGGTCGAACGTTGGAATGCGATTGCCGCTATGGCCAATCGTACTGCTGATGGCTGCCTGGCTTCACCTGAAACAGCCTACCGATTTATCCGATGCGCTGAATTGGTTGGTGAAAATGTGGCTAGGGAAAAATATTGGGACAGAGATGGGGCAATAGAAACTTGTTTTAAATTGCATCCAACTTCCGCTTTTGCTGCTCTTAGCCGTTGGCGTGACCGTGATGTGGGTTGGTTTCAGCGTCAAGTCTCTGCTTTAGCGCGTGAAGCCGTTCAATCAAAACAGATTCCTGCATCAGTAGGTTGGTCTTTGTCAGCATTCGTATGGGATTATGACTTTGAAGGCTTTGCGGCGCTTTGCATCGAGTTGGAAACGGATAGTTTGCGCCGCCAATATATTCTTGATAGGACGGTAAAAGACCTAAGGCTGAGCAATTCTTCCGAAACTAATTGGCAGAAACTCGCCATCTTGGCGGATCGGTTTTCACTTAAAAACCCAGAGCTGCAACAGGTGCTAGCTTTTTATTCTGAGAAGCCTGCCTTCGTTATCGATGTTCACGATGATTTGCCATTAATCCGAAATCAAGCCCAAGAGGAAGCTCCGTCCACTGATTGGGAATTACTGTTTGCTGACCTTGAGCTATTGAGCGCTAATGGTTTAAGCGTTGCCATTGATCGCTTTGATGCCATAACAGGGCCTCGTAGCTTTGAAATGTTCTGGCAAGAAATGTTTAAACTAATCCCAGAAACTAAAGCCAGCCAGTTTTTAGAGATTATTGTGCATGTTGAAAGCGCCGATGCTTATGATGTCGAAATAGCCTTATCTCAATTCCCAAAAGCTTGGCATGAAAAAATCAGTGTGCAAAAGGCTTGGCCTAAAATTTTTCAGGCCATAGGTCAGCGCTTTGCCAGTCGATATTCAAATCCTTACACAGTTGACTATTTTCTTGAACGCATTAATGCCGCAGGTAGTGAAATTGAATGGCTCAACCAAGGTGTATTGGAAGGCTTGGCGGGTTCGTGCAATTTGGTCGATGCCGCCACATTGTTCGGATTTGGCAGTATTGTTTCAGCCAATATTTCGCCGGAACAAGCGGCTGAGGTATTAGATTTTGGGTTAACTCGCTTTGAGATGCACATCGACAACTATTATGCTGACGGCCCTTGGGCGGAATGGCTCATACCACCGGAGTCAATTACTGAAGCATTTTCTGGTTTTATTTGGTCAGCATTAGGTTCGCCTCGCTCAGCTATCCGTTGGTGTGCTGCTCATTGTGTGCGCCGACTTGCAGAAACAGGATGTGAAAGTGAAATTGACGCTCTGATAAATTGGATGGATAGAGATTATGTTGGCTCATTTGGTGGTGCGAAATATCCCTTTTACAATCTCCATGCTCGCCAATATCTGTTAATTGCTATTGCCCGTGCGGCTATCGATTCGCCAAGTGTATTTAAAAAACATCATACTGTTTTTGTGCATCATGCACTGACTAGCATCCCCCATGCACTCATTCAAAAGTTTGCCGCTGACATTGCCCTTTTGATTGAATCGGCTTTTCCGGGCACATATAGCTCAGAAGTAATGGTTCAACTTAGCCGAGTATGGGTAAGCCGATTTCCCATCCAAAAAGTTGAAGATTATGGGAAACATTTCCAATCGCCTTGGCACGAACGAGGTGAAGTTGATAAAAGTCTACAACTACACTTTGGCTATGATTTTGACAGTTACTGGTTTGAGCCATTAGGCCGTGTGTTTGGTATTTCATCAAAACAGGTTGAAGAACTGGCAAGAGAAATTGTTCTTAAGGATTGGGGTATCCAATTGAATGATGAATATATTCCTGATCCACGCAAAAACTTATGGCGGTCGGATCGCAATCGCGAAACTTGGCATGACCATGGTAGTTACCCTAAAACTGATGACTACAGTTTTTATCTTTCCTATCACTCTATGCTTGCTGTTGCAGTCAAATTATTACAGGCGATGCCCATAGTGCATCGGGATGATTGGTATGAAAACGAATGGCTTGAGTGGTTGCAGCGTCATTCTCTATCTCGCCCGGATAATCGTTGGTTGGCAGATCGACGCGATCCTCCACCCTTACAAAGGCGAGCTTGGCTGAAAGAACCAAAGAGCGATAATTGGCGTTGGGAGATCATGCCTGATGACTTTCTGGACGGTTTATTGCTTGAGCGTGGTGGTGAGCTATGGCTCAATGTTGATGGGCATTGGAGCGATAACGATGATAGCCGTAAGGAAAGCTTTACTGTTGCCAGCGCATTGGTGAACCCGAAAGTTTCGTTGTCGTTGTTGAAAGCGTTGACAACTTGTTCCAATTCGCGTGATTACAAACTTCCTTATTATCAAGAGCAAGACATGGAGTTTAAAAAGCCACTCTTTTTGCTGGAAGGCTGGATTTATAAGAAAGAACAAAGCAAATATCTGGATGAATATGATCCTTTTGCCGGTGATATTGCTTATCCCCCATACTGCCCAGGAGAATCCTTCATCGAACAATTCGGTTTAGTGGCAGATGTTGAACAGAGGTGTTGGTGTTTGCCTGTCGCAGACAAAGCTGTATTAGCCACTGAGCTCTGGGGAGATAAACAACCTGAAGGCAGGGACACAGCAGTGAGGTACGGTAGCCGTATCAACGGGTCACTTACATTTTTAAAAAACTTATGTGCTAGATTAGGGCGAGACCTAATTATTAAAGTCCAAATAGAACGGCAGTATCAATATCATTCATACCGATCAGAACCTGATGATGAAATCAAATACCCACCCCCTTATTGCAAAATTTATCTCCTCTCAGCAGATGGAACGCTCAGAGATACAGAAACGTGTTATCGATTTGGGCAAAGCACTGGTTGAAGAGTTGGATATTGAACCGGGTGTTGACACGCTTTCGCGGTGGATGGCGCACTATATTGCCGAGCTTTTAGCCAGATTAGAAAACGCCGAGGGTGATGAAAAAGCGCAAGTACAACAGCATTGTTTCGAGACCATTTTAACTCTTTGGCAGCATCGATCTTCATATCAAGATGGTCATCGTCCTTTTGAAAATTTCGAACCGATATTTAAGGCCTTAGAAGCTCTCAACCCAGAAAATCCGTATCCTTTTTATCGTTTCTGGCAACAGGAAGAAAAAGAAGATTCAGAATTTCCGGCTGATGATGTTAAACATTGGATTGATATAGCTATGGGGATTGATGGTGCTGCGCGGGTTTGGATCAAATTTGCGATCAGTCAGGCAGCTCAAAAAGCCTTGGATGGAAAAACAAATCTTTGGCTCAACAAGTCAATCGGTTTAATGTCTGATGATGAGTTAGAGGTGATTTGCCAATTAGTTTCAAAAAAGCCAGAGGGGCAAGAAGACGAAGATATTAAGAAAATCAATTCCGATAAGATTAAGCAGCTCGAAGCAAAGCTTGAAAAATTGGATGCTTTTGTAGAATTAAGCCAATTTATGAGGGAAGAGATAACAAGCCAACTCAAAATATTGGTCAAGGCAACTCACTAGAACCAGTGACAGCTTGATTGACGGCTGTGGGCCAATAGGGGCAGTTCAACATTACCAAAAGGCAACATTGAACACGGGAGTAATCACATCGAAATCGATGACTCAGTTTGTTGGGGGGCATAATTTGTGTAACCTATTGAAAATTAAGAATCCCACTTTTCATTAATTAGTCAGCCCTGAAAAAAGCCCCCGAACCATGCCTACAGATACCGAGACTCCGATCTCAGCCGGTAACAAGTTGTTAAGCGGAAACCATTTCAACGAATAGCGTTTTTGGGGTACCTGTCAGCCGAAACAGGGATGGTTTAATCGTTTTAACGATCAAAATCAGCGCAAAAAATAGCCTCATCCAGAGGCTGAAATTCCAGGCC